>CAJWZI010000089.1 GCA_913049615.1 uncultured Alphaproteobacteria bacterium
ATCCATCTCCGCCTGCCTGTATTCTACTCCTGCCTCGGCATAACAACCGGTGTGCAACTCCACCACCGGCGCACCCAAACGTTTGGCGGAACGAAGCTGTTTCTCCTCCGGATCAATGAATAGGGATACCCTGATGCCTCCGCTCACCATCTCGTCAACATACCTGCGCAAGTGGGCTTCACCGCCATGGGCGTCCAACCCCCCCTCAGTGGTCAGTTCCTCGCGCTTCTCCGGTACGATACAGGCCGCATGAGGCTTATGGCGCAATGCAATTGCCAGCATTTCGTCCGTCGCCGCCATTTCCAGGTTTAGGGGCAACTCGATTTGCTCGGTAAGACGCTCGATATCCTCATCCAATATATGACGACGGTCCTCGCGTAGATGCGCCGTTATACCGTCAGCTCCCGCCTCCGCCGCCACAAGGGCAGCGCGAATGGGATCGGGATGTGTCAAGCCACGGGCATTTCGGACCGTCGCGACATGGTCAATATTGACGCCCAAGCGAAGTTTCTCGCTCATCTTCAATTCTCTACAAATATGCTTTTTGCCAAATTGGCATAAAATGATCCTCTATTGCAAACTACGGCTACCTGGTTTCACCGCCGGTATCGATGCCAACGCAGCCGGCAACTTGTCCGATTCATAGGCCGGCACCTCCATCCCCACCAACGCGAACAGCGGCACTCCAACATCCACATTGCCGTCAGAACGATCGATCAAACAAGAAGCGGCCACAACATTACCGCCCAAATCTCGAATACAATCAATGCATTCACGTGATGACAAACCGGTGGTCACAATATCTTCTGCCATCAAAATTTGGGCGCCTTTTAGAATTTCAAACCCGCGGCGTAACTCGAACGTACCAGCAACCCGTTCAGTAAAGATCGCAGGACAGTCCAATTGCCGCCCCATCTCGTAACCCACAATCACACCCCCCAAGGCTGGCGAAACCACTAAATCGATGGCACCATCGCCCAGTTTCGCCACAATCCGTGCTGCCAAAGCACCGCACAGGGCGGCCGCACGGTCGGGATGCATCAGCACTTTTGCGCATTGTAAATACATAGGGCTGCGCAGGCCCGAAGTCAGAATAAAATGCCCTTCCAATAGAGCCCCAGCGTCACGAAAGTGTTGCAGTGCTTCTTGATCGTTCATCCCCGTATTCGCTCCGCTAAACTGATGTCTGGGGTGGCCCGTAGGGCCGCGATGATGTTGCTCAGATGCTTCAGATCTGCCACTTCCACATCAACCTGAAACCGAAAAAAGTCCGCACTGCGGTCAGTTACCCGTATGTTCGAGATGTTGCCCATGTTCTTTGCAATGACGCTAGACAAGCTCGACAGGCTTCCTGGCTGGTTTGAAACCAAGGTATCAATCCGACCCACGTAGATGCCTGGAGCTTCCGGGTCCAGGTCCCAACGGACGTCGATCCAATTGTCACGATCCTCGGGCAGATCAGCTAATCGTTCACAGTCAATGGCGTGAATATCAATCCCCTTGCCCGGATTGACGATGCCGACAATGCGTTCACCTGGCAAGGGATGGCAACATTTCGCATAATGCACGGCCAATCCAGGCGTCAAGCCATAAATAGGAATAGAATTCTCCGCTCGTAGATCCCCGTCAATACCATTACCCACGCCCCGGCGCAAACGGGCCGGCAGCATTCGATTGATGGCGCCAAATGCATTCGCGGCCCGCCAGCGCCGTTCGCCGGGAAATATCTTAGCCAACAGCTTCTGGGAAGTGAGATGACCCTGCCCCAATTGCACGTAGATATCATCAGGGGTTTCAGCATCAAAAATTTTTAGCACATTCACCATCGCACGGTTAGTGAACTCATGGCCGGATTCCCTGAACGCCTTCTCCGCTATAGCCAGGCCCAACTTGCGGTATTCCTCCCGCTGCTCCGCCCGAACAAATCGGCGGATCGCCGCCCGCGCCTTGCCAGTAACCACAAAGCTCTCCCAATTCGGGTCAGGAGCGGACTGTGACGAGCGCAGAATTTCAACCTGATCGCCATTACGCAACTCAGTACTCAGGGGCGCAATCCCACCGTTAATTTTGCAACCGACGCACGTGTGCCCAACATCGGTGTGCAGGGCGTAAGCAAAGTCGATACTGGTTGCGCTACGCGGCAAAGCGATTACGCCACCCCTGGGGGTAAAGCAAAACACTTGGTCGGGATACATTTCTAGCTTGGTGTGTTCTAGAAACTCTTCCGGGCTCTGTGCGTGTTCCAGTATTTCCAACAAGCCCTGAAGCCAGCGATATTGACTGCCATCACCTGGTCCCACTTCCTGTTTGTATTGCCAGTGGGCCGCCACGCCCAGTTCCGCCACCTGGTGCATCATTGAAGTGCGGATTTGTATTTCGATCCGACGATTGTCTGGGCCGATTACAGTAGTATGCAAGGATTGATAATTGTTCGACTTCGGGGTCGAGATATAGTCCTTAAAACGCCCCGGCACCATTTTGTATTTTCCATGAACCACACCAAGGACTTGGTAACAATCGGATACATTGTCCACGATAAGGCGAAACGCCATGGTATCTGACAACTGTTCGAAGGCCACATGGTTACCCTGCATCTTTGCCCAGATGGAATAAGGCGTCTTGACGCGGGAAGTCACCTTAGCGGGAATACCAGCCACTTCGCAGGTCCGTTCCAATTCGCTACTGATGCCTTCCTGAATGTCATCCCCATCTTCATGCAGAAACTTCAACCTCCGCTGCACGGATTTTCGGGCATCAGGGTTCTGCTCCGCAAATGCTAAGTCTTCGAGTTCCTGCTTCAGACGCTGCATACCCAACCGTTCCGCCAGGGGCGCATAAATTTCCATAGTTTCGGTGGCGATGCGCAGCCTTTTTTCCTTTGATTTAAGAAAATTTAGGGTTTGCATGTTATGCAGCCGGTCCGCTAACTTAACCAATAGAACCCTAATATCGTTGGACATGGCCAACACCAGTTTGCGAAAATTTTCCGCCTGCTGGTCAGCGTCGGGATGTAATTCCAGCTTAGCTAATTTAGTTACTCCGTCGACCAGGCGCGCCACATCGGGACCGAACAATTCTTGGATCTGTTCAATGGTAGCTAGGGTATCTTCCACGGTGTCATGCAAAAGCGCCGTTGCGATGGTAGCGCAATCTAATTTGTAGCTTGCGAGAATTGCAGCCACCTCCACCGGATGGGAGAAATAAGCGTCGCCAGAAGCGCGCTTTTGGCTGCCATGCGCCTTCATTGAAAAAACATAGGCGCGGTTCAACAAGTCTTCATCGACGTGACTGTCGTAATCGGCAACCTGCTCCACCAATTCATATTGCCGGATCATTTGGTCGTCTGATCAGCCAGCTGAAATAAAAGAATGACGCCGCGAACCGCGGCGCCAGCTGTCTGCCCCATCACTGTGCAGCTTGTCCTTGGATGAAACCCGCCTTAGGCCACATCTCCATCCTGGAATGAAATTTCGCCGCCTACATCCTCGGAAGGACTAGGGTCAGCCACGAGGACCTCAGATTCTTCAATATTATCGGCGAACTGATGGCTCAACATCTGCGCCTCCATATCGTCTTCCTCCGGTTCGTCAACTTCCACATAGCGCTGCATGGTTTGAATGACGTTGTCGCGCAGGACATCGGCGGTGACAGTTTCCTCAGCGATTTCCCGCAAAGCGATAACTGAGTTCTTATCCCGGTCCTCTGGCACAGTAATCTCTGCACCGGCCAAAATTTGCCGGGCCCGGGAAGCTGCGATCAGGACTAGATCAAATCGGTTTTGCACCTTTTCAATACAGTCTTCAACGGTAACACGAGCCATGGCTGTTAACTCTCCATCTAAGTAGAATTGGACAGGCAGTCATAAATAGTCGGCAGCAACCAGAATTTCAAGCACCATGTAAAGCACATTCTCCGATTGTGCAAATGCCTTCTGAGGAATTACTCAGGCATTCTTTCCAAAACCTGTCCAGGCGGCAGCTGGGCCAGCAAGCGCCCTGCCAAATGGCCTGTGACCGGATGCCGCCATCCCGGCGCCAGATCGGCCAGAGGCGCCAAAACAAAGGCACGTTCTGCCAATCGAGGGTGTGGCAACACCAGTTGATTTTCTGTCTCTCCCGGAATTACGATGTCTTTATAGGCCAAAAGATCCAGGTCTATTATGCGCGCCGACCAACGTGCTGCGCGCTGACGCCCCATGTTCGCTTCAACACGATGCAGCAAGGCCAACAATGCTAGTGGTGCCAGAGCTGTTTCTACCCGCGCGACGCCATTTATAAACCACGGCTGCTCCGAAGCCGGAACTGGCGCTGACCGATACCATGGGGATTGATCCAATATCCGCAGGCCCGCGTAGGTCAATTTGTACAGAGCGGCCTTCATGACCTCGTGAGGTGAGCCTAATTCGGCAGATTCTAGATTGCCGCCCAAGCCGATTAGGATCATGAAACAGGTTCCTCCTTCAATGGAATATGTCCCATCGACTTGAACAAGGTTGTGACCGGGGCCAATTTCCGTGTAGAAGGACTATATAGAAAAAATTAAATTCATATTCTCTAATTCTCCTTCAGCACCTACTCGCTCAGGAATTCAAAATGAACCAGCATATAGAACGGATTGCCCTATTCATTGACGGATCAAACCTTTACGCAGCCGCTAGATCGTTGGGTTTTGATATTGACTACAAAAAGTTACTACATTTTTTTAAGAAACGAGGTTATCTAGTTCGGGCTTTATATTACACTGCACTAATTGAGGATCAGGAGTATTCTCCGATCCGACCTCTGGTCGATTGGCTGGACTATAACGGCTACACCATGGTCACTAAACCAACCAAGGAATTCACTGACGCTAGCGGGCGGCGAAAAATTAAGGGCAATATGGACATTGAACTGGCAGTCGATGTCCTGGAAATGGCCCAGAATCTTGATCACCTTTACATATTTTCGGGCGACGGTGATTTTCGCCGTTTGGTGGAGGCTGTGCAACGGCAAGGTAAACGCGTGAGTATTGTTTCAACAGTACGGTCCTCGCCTTCTATGGCAGCGGACGAATTGCGCCGGCAAGCAGACGAATTCCTGGAGTTAGAGAATTTGATGCCCGAAATTTCGCGAGGCGGTATCCGCCGGCCGCCTGTAGATGTTGGCGTCACAACTCCAAAAGATACCCCGCAAGTCGAATATTATGAAGATGACGGCTTTGATGACTATAACGATGAAGACGATTTTACTGAGAATTTGGGCGACGAGGGTCAACGAGCCTGATGCAGCAGGCCACAACGACCGATCCGCCCGCTGATTGCTATCTCTGTCCCAGGCTAGTTGACTACCGGCAGGAATTACAGGCCAAGAAGCCGGATTGGTTCAACGGTGCGGTGCCGTCCTTTGGGCCCCATAACGCGTGGCTTCTAATCGTTGGGCTGGCACCAGGCGCAACTGGCGCCAACCGCACGGCACGTCCCTTTACCGGCGATTACGCTGGCGATCTTTTATACCAAACGTTAGCAGCCTTTGGATTTTCGAAAGGCGTCTATGACCGCAGGGTTGATGATGGCCTGGAACTTGTGAACTGCCGAATAACTAACGCAGTCAGGTGCGTGCCACCGCAAAACAAGCCAATCGGAGCTGAAATTAAAACCTGCCGTCAATTTCTGGTTGCGGAATTGTCCCGTGAATGTAGACCACAGGCGATCTTAGCCCTGGGACGGATTGCCCATGATAGCCTGCTGAGCGCACTTGAACTATCTCGGTCCAGCTATCCTTTCTCCCACTGCGCGAAGCATAATGTGGGCCGGAATCAAATCTTATATGACAGCTATCACTGCTCCCGCTATAACACTAATACGGGTCGCTTAACGCCAAAAATGTTCCAAGAAGTCTTCGCTATAATCCAGGCTGATTTGAACGCGCAGTGACTATTTTTGTGTCGCAGCAATCTCAGCTACCCTCCGGTGCATCGTTAACCCCGGTCTCGCATTAGTCGGGCTTGGTCCCGCTTCCAATCCCGGTCCTTCGCCGTGGCTCTTTTGTCATGCTGTTTTTTGCCCTTAGCAATTCCTAGTAAACATTTCGCGATACCTCGTTCGTTGAAATACAACTTCAACGGCACGACAGTCACTCCGGAACGGGAGATGGCGTTTGTCAGGCGGGTGATTTCTTGCTTGTGCAACAACAGAGGACGCGGACGCAGAGGATCGTGATTAAAGCGGTTTCCGCCCCTGTATTCAGGAATATGGGCGTTGAGCAAATGCAAACTGCCGTCCTTCTCAGCAGCATAAGCCTCAGCAATACTGGCTTGGCCCAAGCGAAGCGATTTCACCTCCGTTCCGGTCAGTATAAGCCCCGCCTCCAACGTATCATTGATGAAATAGTTGTGGCGGGCCTTTCTGTTTTCGGCAATGGAGCGGGTCATGGCAAACCCACCATCAAATCAATCGAGTAGTCCAACGTCTCTCAAGGCTGCCTCGACCCGTTCGG
>CAJWZI010000090.1 GCA_913049615.1 uncultured Alphaproteobacteria bacterium
CATATTGTGCGAATTGGATCATCGAGGCGTTGTCCCGGACCATAGACCCCCAATCGGCGGTAGGCGGCTGTATACCAACGCCGAGGAATGACAAAGCCGCAATCGACAAAAACACGAAACAAAATCGCAAGCCAAATTCTGCCACCAGCGGCGGCATGATATTAGGCAAGATCTCACGTCTCATGATGCGGCCCAGTTTCTCTCCACGCAGATGCGCCGCCTCGACATAATCCATCACGACGACATTCATTGCCACCGCCCGGGTTAAACGAAACACCCGGGTGGAATCGAGAACGGCGATGATGAGGATCAGGTTTACAATCGTCGAGCCGAAGATCGCGATTAGCATCAGGGCGAAAATCAGGCTCGGGATCGCCATCAGCACATCAACTACCCGGCTCAAACCCTGGTCAAGCCAGGAACGGTTAATAGCCGCAACCAGACCCAAGCAGCCGCCGATGACGAAGGCCAACAGTGTCGTCGCCAGGGCGAAACCGATAGTGTTACGGGCACCAAATATCAGACGGCTTAAGACATCGCGACCGATCTGGTCCGTGCCGAAAAAAAACTCTCCGCCCCAAGGCTCAAACGGTTTCTTAAACACCTGTGCTTCACCATGCGGTGCCAGCAATGGAGCAAATATTGCCACAAACAAGTAGGCAAATATGACAATCATGCCGAACCAGGCGGTCGGCGGGGCATTTTTCAGACTGATCCAAATGCGCTGAGCGCGGGTGCGGCGTTGTAGAACGAGAGCGACTTCCCCGGAGGCCGAATAGGTTTTATTGTCCCCGCTCATCGTGGATGCAACAATCTCGGATTGGTGACGATGCCGATAATATCAGCGATCAAATTCAACAGTATATAGGTAGCGGCAAAAACTAAGGCGCAGGCCTGTACCACCGGAATATCGCGGCTAGAAACCGCATCAACCATCAACTGCCCGGCCCCGGGGTAGACGAACACCACTTCGACCACGACCACGCCGACAACTAGATAGGCCAGATTGAATGCGATCACTGTAGCAATTGGCGCCCAAGCATTTGGCAATGCATGTTTGATAATTACCATGGACCTGGATAGGCCCTTCAAACGCGCCGTTTCGATATAGGCGCTGGCCATCAGGTTGATGATGGCGGCTCGGGTCATACGCATCATGTGCGCGACGATAACCAGCATCAGCGTGATCGCTGGTAGCGAGGCCTTGTATATTCGTTCGCCCAGTGGTGTCGCCTCCGTCACATTTGCCAGCGATGGTAATACCGGCCATAACGAAGCAAACAAAACAATTAGAATATAGGCGACAAAAAACTCCGGAAAAGAAATCGTTGTCAGTGTTGACGAGTTGATCACTCGGTCATAAATGGAATTACGGTAAAGCGCTGTGGTGATCCCAAGAAACAGCGACAATGGTACAGCGATGATCGCAGTCATGCTCGCAAGGAAAAGAGTGTTCCATAATCTTGGCCCTACTAAATCCGCGACTGGTCGTGATCGATCGACCCCGGATGCGGCCCGACCGGAAAACGATGTGCCGAGATCCCCCTGTATGACTGAAGCGACCCAGTTGAGGTAACGCCGCCAAGCCGGCTTATCCAGGCCTAATTCCTCGCGGAAGGCTTTCACCGTCTCAGGTAGTGCCGCCTGTCCCAGAACCGCTTCGCCGAAATCTCCGGGCAGCATTTGGATTGAGCTGAAAATAATCAACGAAACCAAAAACAGCGTCATCACGCCCAAAACGAGGCGTTTCAGTACCGTCGACACGATGGGATGCAAATTTACCCCCATATTTTCTCAAAAGCCCAGGCCAAGCATGCGACGCCTGTAAACCTGACTAAAACATCTGGGTTAGCTCACCGTGAAGCTGGCCTACCCTGAATTTTGCTGTCGGCATTTGCTTGTATGAAACAAATCACGATAACATAAGCGCAAGCCGCCAACTACGTCTAGAAACGGTTCAAGTCGGCGGAAACGATTTTTTCTAACAGGGAAAATACAATGGACACGATGAATAAAAGTTACCTAGACCGGCAATCCAAAAAGCTTACGACGCGGCTGATCGATCGAAGGCAGTTCATCTTATCGATGCTGGCGGCGGGGATCGCCTTGCCCACGGCTATATCGATGGCGGGTGAAGCCATGGCGGCCACGCCAAAAAAGGGTGGTAAAATTAGGATTGGCTTAGGGCACGGCTCAACCACGGATTCACTGGACCCCTCGACCTTCGAAAATGGCTTTTCGACTGGCGTCGGCTTTCTTTACGGTAACCATCTGACCGAAGTGGACAACAAGGGTAATTTGGTTCCGGATTTAGCGGCAAACTTTAGTCCCAGCGATGATGGCAAGGTTTGGTATTTTGAATTGCGAAAGGGTGTTGAATTCCATAGCGGCAAAACCCTATCGGCCGATGATGTCATCACCTCGATCAACTACCACCGGGGCGAAAAATCAAAATCTGCGGCCAAAGGCATTTTGACGGCTGTAAAGAATATCCGTAAAGACGGCAATAATAAGGTGGCTTTCGAGCTAGAGTCAGCTAACGCTGATTTTCCCTATATCATGTCCGACTACCACTTAGTGATCATGCCCTCCAAGGATGGTAAGATCGATCCGACTTCGGGGATCGGTACCGGCCCATATAAGCTTACGAATTACGAGGCGGGTGTGCGGGCAGAAGCCAAGCGCCATCCAAACTATTTCAAGTCCGGACGGGCTCATTTCGATGAAGTGTTGTTCCTGTCTTTGATTGACGTCACAGCGCGGCAAAATGCGCTAATGAGCGGCAATGTGGACGTTATTGATCGGGTCGATCCTAAAACGGTGGACTTGCTGGCGCGCAATCCCAATGTCAAAATCCTAGAAAATACTGGAACGCTGCACTACACCTTCCCAATGCGCTTGGATGTGGAACCGTTTGGAAATTACGATCTACGCATGGCTTTGAAACTGTCCCTGAAACGTCAGGAAATGGTTGATAAGATTCTACTCGGTCATGGCGCCCTGGGTAACGACCACCCGATTTCAACAGCAAACCGGTACCATGCTTCAGACCTTCCCCAACGCGAGTTCGATAAGGACAAAGCGGCCTACCATTACAAAAAGTCCGGTCACTCCGGTACAATCAAACTCTCGGCTGCAGATGCCGCCTTTGCCGGAGCCGTCGACGCCGCGCAATTGATCGCAGCTTCAGCAAAGGAGGTCGGCATCGACATCCAGGTCGTGCGGGAGCCAAAAGACGGTTATTGGTCTAACGTTTGGAACAAGAAGGGCTGGTGCGCCTGTTATTGGGGCGGTCGTCCAACCGAAGACTGGATGTTCTCCTCGGCTTATGTAGATTCCACCAAATGGAATGACACCGCTTGGAAAACCACAGACGGGGCGAAGAAATTCAACAAACTTGCCATCCAGGCTCGTGCCGAACTGGATGAAAGCAAACGCCGCGTTATGTATGCGGAATGTCAACGTCTGATTAATGACGACGGCGGCGCCATTGTCGCCATGTTCGCCAACCATATTGAAGGTCTCTCAAAGAAGGTCGCCCATGACAAGGACGTCGCGGCCAATTGGTCGCTCGACGGTGGTAAGGCGGCAGAACGTTGGTGGTTCGCTTAAGATAGCTAACGAGCAGTCGTTCAGACAATAATCATCGGCGGCGGGTCACCCCGCCGCCGATTGTTTTTGCCTTGGTGAGATTTGCATGGCCAGTTTAACGTCGTCAGCAGACTTAAATTATCGAGCTAGCAATATGGCAGACGAACATTGTGAAATATGTTGATAATTTTGATCACGAAGTGGTGGAGGATCCGGATCTAGGCATTGTCTTGCCCGATGGCTGCCGCCTGTCCGCTCGAGTATGGATGCCTGAAAGCGCTGTTTCGGAGCCGGTTCCGGCGATCCTTGAATATATTCCTTATCGAAAACGCGACGGCACCGCGCCAAGAGACGCGGTAACCCATCCCTGGTTCGCCGGCAAGGGCTACGCCTGCGTGCGTGTCGATATGCGCGGCAGCGGCGAATCCGAAGGCCTATTGTTGGATGAATACACCACACAAGAGCTGCAGGATGCCTGCGACGTCATCGCCTGGCTGGCCGATCAACCCTGGTGCGATGGCAATATCGGCATGATGGGTATCTCCTGGGGCGGATTCAACGGTTTGCAGGTAGCGGCCCTCAATCCGCCGGCCTTGAAAGCGATCATCACCATCTGCTCGACGGTGGACCGTTATGCCGACGATATCCACTACAAAGGTGGCTGTCTGCTGATAGAGAATTTTGGTTGGGCGATGACTATGCTGGGCTATTCAGCGCGGCCACCAGACCGCACGCTAGTTGGCAACAAGTGGCTTCAAGTTTGGCAAGAACGACTTACACGTCAACCGCTCCATCTGTCGACGTGGCTGCGCCATCAGCATCGCGACGATTATTGGAAGCACGGGTCGATCTGTGAGGACTATGGCGCCATTAAGGCGGCGGTTCTGTCGATTGGTGGATGGCATGACGGATACCGTAATACCATCAGCCATCTGGTGGAGAACGTTGAAGCGCCCATCAAGGGCATTGTCGGTCCGTGGATACATAAATATCCCCACATTGCCGGGCCGGCACCAGCTATTGGATTTCTGCAGGAAGCCAGGCGCTGGTGGGACCATTGGCTCAGGGGCAAAGCTACTGGCGTCGAACAGGACCCGGCCTATCGGGCCTATGTGATGGATTCTTTGAAGCCAAAACGCTGGCATCCCGTCCGGCCGGGCCGTTGGATCGCCGAGGCGGAATGGCCCGCTGCAGGTATTTCGCCGCATATTCTCCATTTCTCCGTTAATGGATCATTGAGCGATACGCCAGTACGGATCGACGAGGTATTCTGTTCACCACAGGACTGCGGCGCGCAATCCGGGGAATATTTTCCCGTTGCCTTTAGTGATGAATTCCCGGGCGAGCAGAGCATCGACGACGACAAGTCATTATGTTTCGACAGCCCAGTTCTGGACCTGGATTGGGACATCGTCGGCGCCCCGATTGTTTGTTTCACCGGCAACAGCAACAAACCCAACGGCCAAGTGGCGGTTCGGTTATGCAACCTGCGTCCTGACGGGACTTCGGCACATATCACCTTCGGTGTATTGAATTTGACCCATCGGCAATCCCACGAAACGCCGAAGCCACTGGTACCCGGTAAGGACTTTGAAGTCAGTTTCAGTTTGGATCAAATTGCTTATCGCCTACCAGCTGGACATCGTCTACGTGTGGCAATTTCGACAGCCTATTGGCCCTTTATCTGGCCATCACCAGAACCGATGACTTTGCGTTTACGGGATGGTCGAGTGGAACTGCCCTTGCGTCCACTTGCCGAGAGCGACGAGTGGCGTTTCGAAGCGGCCGAGGGCTCGCCAGCACAACGAGCCGAAGTTATGCGGCCGGCTTCCTATTCTCGCGAAACAACACAGGACCCCATTAGCGGCGAATCCATCACCTGCATTGATTGCGATTTCGGACAGGTCCGCGATCTCGACATCGACCTAATCTCCGGCCACCGTATGACGGAAACCTGGACTATCCTGCCGCAAGATCCGACCACGGCTCGGGGCGAAGCGGAATGGGAGCATACCGGGGGCCGCGAGGATAGTCTGTGGCGTATTCTGGCGCGCGGTGAAATCCACTGCGATAGGGAATATTTTTATATTTCCGCCAAACTGCAATGCTGGGACAACGATGAGTTGTTTTTTGAAAAGCAGTTTGACGACAAGGTAGGGCGGAGATTAGTGTGAGATGCGGATTTGCAAAATAGATTGCACGGGCAGTGAGCGCGAGAACCCTCGGCGATGACGCTACCTCGTATAACCAAATCATGCTTGACGCGGTAGCCAGCTATTCCAAATAGCTCAAATATTGCGCCACATAATCCGTCTTGACCTCTGCTTTATATGCCTCCATCAAACGTGCCGTCACTGGCCCCGGTACCGCGCCATCAGCTACTGGTCTGCCGTTGAATTTCCCCATGGGACAAAGGCACAGGGAAGTTGACGTAATGAAAGCCTCATCCGCCGTGGCTGCGTCGTATGGCGACAGGTCATCCTCCTGTATCTCTATGCCAAGGTCACGGCATAGGTCGAGGGTTACCGCGCGACTCACACCAGCCAGAATATACTGCGCCTTAGGTGTACGTACCTTGCCGCCATGTACCAGGAAGATGTTGCTACCGCTGCCCTCAGTCAGAAATCCACGAGTATCCAACAGTACCGGCCAAGCGTCTGGCGCGGACTTCTGCGTCTCCAAGCCCGCCACAATCAGGTTCAAATAGTTGTGGGTCTTTGCCGCTGGATTGAGGGATTCGGGCGGCGTGCGCCGGGTAGATGGCACCACCACTTCGATACCGTCACGGAACAAGTTCGCCCGTTTAGCCAGCGGCAGGGGCACACATGTGACGATTACCGTGGGCTCGGCCCTGTCTCCCGGCCCGT
>CAJWZI010000091.1 GCA_913049615.1 uncultured Alphaproteobacteria bacterium
TCAATCTCCCTGACTTTCTTGCTATGAACACTCTAAATCACGGCAGATTTGCGCGGCGCAAGCGTGACGAGAGTGACAAACGTAATGTTTTGATCCAGCCCAAAGTTAAGGGTTCCATTTTCCTCAGTGAATTTTCAGACGGGATGGTGGTGGCATTGGAAGATCTATAGCCACCATGGATCGGCGTATCACACCAGCACGCAACGATCTGGCGGCAGACTGGCTACGCAATCACGTCAAGGCGGGGCAATATGTCAGCGGAGCCCCGCGCACGGTGATCCGCGATGGTGCTCCGCTGCATTTCGTGCCTGATCTAAACGCAGGGCTGGAGAGCCAGTTGATTTATGGTGAAATCTTCCAGGTATATGAAGACAGGGACGGTTGGTGTTGGGGGCAGAATTTAACAGATAGCTATGTTGGCTATGTCCCGACAGCTCACCTGGCGGCCGATCTGCCCGCGCCGGACCACCAAGTGATTGCCTTGCGGAGTCATTTATATGTCGAACCGAATATAAAACGCCCCACGGCAGGGACGATTTCAATTTCGGCTCGCGTCAAAGTAGTGGATGTTTCCGGCCCTTTTTGCCGTATTGCAACAGGTCATTGGGTGCATTCCCGCCATTTGGTTTGCCTGGAATACGGTACCCAGGACATTATTGGCACAGCCATCAAGTTTATCGGCGTGCCGTACTTGTGGGGTGGGCGTAGCGCCAAGGGCGTCGATTGTTCATCCCTCGTGCAGATAGCCCTGGCCATGGCTGGTGTCTCGGTGCCTCGAGATTCCGATCTTCAAGAATGCGCAGTTGGGGTGGAGGTTCCCATGGATAACGGGGGAGATTATTCCCGAATTAAAGAAGGTGATTTTGTGTTTTTCCCAGGTCATGTGGGCCTATTCATGGATGATTGGCGTTTTTTGCATGCCAATGCCTTTGACATGCAGGTTTCCCTGCATGGTTTTTCTGACGTTCTGAACCGATCCAGGAGCGAAAATGCCGGTGTCACTTCAATCCGACGGTTGACATCATCGAATCGTTCAAGCCGTCACGATTAACGATGTAATGGATTCTTTTCACACTTCGAACCACTCTGTTCTAGCACCGTTTACTGTCCGCAGTTTCCGCTTTCAATGGCCGGCCGATCTACTGACCTCTTGGGCCTTTGAGATGGAAACCCTTATTCTAGGCTGGTATGTCCTGGTGGAAACGAATTCAGTCTTCCTTTTAACTGCGTTTGGATCTTTGCAGTTTGTTGGCACCTTGATATCACCCATGTTTGGCGTGGTGGCGGATCGCGTGGGGCGGCGCCTGGTCTTGTGCACTATGCGAGTCGGCTATACGGCCATGGCAGTTGCGATCATGGTACCTGCCCTGGGTGATGTATTGGATCCCTATTGGGTGCTGGTCGTGGCCTTTTTGGCAGGGATGGTGCGGCCATCGGATATAGTCATGCGCAATTCCTTGATTGGTGATACCGTGCCCGGGCCATGGTTGGCAAAGGCCATGGGCCTCTCTCGCACGACGATGGATTCGGCTCGCATCGCCGGAGCCTTGGCTGGAGCCGGACTATTCGCCACACTTGGTATCGGGCCCGCCTACGTAGGTGTGACCATATTGTATCTGTTTAGTTCGGCCCTGACATTCGGCGTCGATGGACCGCAGCGGAATAGGCCGCGCGGAAGCGACTCGCCCTGGCAAGAACTGACCGCCGGTTTGCGCTATATCTGGCATTCGCCCCAAGTCTTGGCGCTTATGCTGCTGGCCTTTTTGGTCAATTTGACCGCCTATCCCATAATAATGGGATTGTTGCCCTATGTGGCCAGGGAAATCTATGGGGTTGATCAAAATGGCTTAGGCCACCTGGTGGCGGGTTGTGCCCTTGGGGCCTTATTAGGGTCGATGGTTATGATCAAGATCGGCGATCTTTACCGGCCTGGTCGGATCATAATACTGGGCATAATTGCCTGGTATCTCGCCTTGGCGGTTTTTGCACTGCAAGACGCTAAATGGTTCGGTCTTATTGTCCTACTAATCATTGGCGGATTGCAAAGTTTCGCTATGATCGCCATGTCCGTGGCCTTGTTGCAGATTACGCCGGAGCGGTTCCGGGGCCGCATCATGGGTGTGCGCATGTTGGCTGTTTACGGGATGCCCCTTGGGCTACTCGGCACTGGGGTTCTGGTGGAATGGTGCGGTTTTTCTATTACGGTCTGGCTATATGCAGTAATCGGCATATTGTGCACAGTATGGATTACTTGGCGGTGGCGGCGCGACATTTGGCGTTAAAACTAACATTCGACACTAAATTTACCAAGAATAACTGAATTCTGCTATTTCGTTGCTGCCTCATTAGCCGCACTACGGATGAAATCGGTTGAATACAGTGCCCCTAAGCACACGATGGTTGCAGGCCGATCATCGGTAAACAGAGCATCAATCGTGCCAAGGCGTCCCTGGCATCCTAAGCTACTACTGTTAACCTGCCGTCCGTGGTCAAAATTTGGTTAATCTAGAACAACACAGTTCGAATTAATGTCAGGTCAATTCTGGCTATTCCGGTCAATTGCCACATCTATGCCGACATGGCTCCATTTTCCCGGTAAAGTATGTTGCAAAGGTTACAGACTATTAGTATCTCAAATAGTAACCAAGACGGCGGGACAATACGAGGAGCGAAAGTGGCCATGGCACAGATGAAACCTGGCGTAGTGTACGGTAAAGACTATAAAACCTTGTTGGCCGCTTGCAAGGACGGTGCCTATGCGTTGCCAGCAGTGAACGTAGTCGCTACTAATTCGGTGAATGCAGTACTAGAAGCCGCCGCCCGAAACAAATCTGATATTATCATTCAACTATCCAACGGCGGAGCACAGTTTTTCGCCGGTCAGGGCCTGGCCGACGGGGATGCGGCAAAGGTTTTAGGTGCTGTGTCAGCGGCCCAGCATGTACATTTACTGGCGGAACATTACGGCGTCTGCGTGGTGCTACACACCGACCACGCCAATCGTAAGTTGCTGCCCTGGGTCGACGGCTTGATTGAGGAAGGCAAAAAATACTACGAGGCCCATGGTAAGCCGTTGTACACCTCGCACATGTTGGATTTGTCGGAAGAAACCCTAGAAGATAACTTGTCCATCTGCGTGGATTATTTGACTAAGATGGTGCCTTTGGAAATGAGCCTTGAGATTGAGCTGGGCGTGACTGGGGGCGAGGAGGATGGCGTTGGCTCTGATGTCGATGAGACCGACAACGCTAAGTTGTATACCCAACCAGATGAAGTTCTGCAGGCGTATGATCGCCTCTCTCCGATCGGGCATTTTTCAATAGCCGCCTCCTTTGGGAACGTGCATGGAGTGTATAAGCCGGGCAATGTGCAGTTACGCCCGGAAATCCTGAAAGGCAGCCAAGACCTGGTCACCAGCACCCATAACACCCGCAACAACCCACTGGATTTGGTGTTCCATGGCGGATCTGGTTCCGAAAAGTCTAAGATCGATGAAGCCATTGATTATGGCGTGTTCAAAATGAACATCGATACGGACACTCAATTCGCTTTTGCCCATGCCGTGGGTGATTATGTTGACGAGAATGCCAAAGCCTTCAAATTCCAGATCGATCCAGACGACGATACGCCGTACAAAAGCAAATACGACCCTCGTAAATGGCTGCGCAAGGGTGAACAAAGTATAGCTGCCCGCCTTGACGAAGCCATCACCGACCTGCGCTCCGGGGGCAAGAGCCTTGCTATGAACTAGTTGCCAAGCCCCATCATTGGCGCATGATTGGAAGTTTTACTGCAGTCGAAAGAACGGTGACGTCACAGGCGGGGACCGATGTTACAGGGACCTGGACTTATGTGGAATTTGCAACGAAGGCCCTGGTTACAAACAGCGCACGTTAGCACGTTCCACCCATCTATAGGTGATCCGGTTAATCTGAAGCGGGGCTAATCTGAGGCAACATCTTCACTTGGCAGGGTATAAACTGGGATGTGTTGAAGCGTATCTACGCCACCTCCTTGCTGATCATAGGACATGAAAGCCGAAGTGCGTACGGCCTAAAAAAGCGCCCGAATTTCGCTTTGCATTTTCAATTTGGTCCGATCAGCTAGTAGCTGATGTCAGCAATATCTCAGGTCCAAATGTTGACTAACCCTTGAAGAATTCCGTCTAATCGCGATCGCCAAGTGTAGGGTAATCACTCTAGGCCGTAGGTGAGCCGCTTCTGCACATTGACTTCGGAGCAAGCTAAGATGTTCGCGATTTTCTGCCCGGCGTCGCCTTTTCCAAACATAGCCGAGCGGCCATAGAGACCGTGGGCGATCTGAGCCCGAGCTTTGGCTTCAATATCGGTACGATTATGGTCGGCATGTATCACGTTCGGACCATGTTCCCGGTCCGACTGACGGGTACCGATATTGACCGTTGGGGTGCCTAGAAAGGCACCTTCCCGCAAGCCGGACGATGAATTGCCTATTAAACAGGCCGCGTTGGCGATCAGCCGGGCGTAATCCTCCGGGCTAAAATTTCGATAGAAATGCAGCTTGCCGTCACCCACCCGTTCGCGGTGCAGTCGCAAGCCCTTAGAGACATCGTCCGAGCCCGCGTCCACATTAGGCCAAAGCCATGCGGTCTGTACATCAAGTGCCAGCACGGCGGCCAAGGTTTCTTGGATTTGTTCGAAGCCTTGGCCAAATTCAGTGGTGACGGGGTGCTGCAATACAACTAAATAGGGTTGGGTGGTGTCCAGTTTCGCGCCAACGCCCCGGTTGCTTTCGAATAGATCACCGGGCAGGGAAAGATCCAGATTCGCGATCAGGTCAATGGCAGGGCAGCCCGTCAGATGCACACGCCCCGGTTCTTCACCCATGCGCAACAGGTAATCGGCCGCTCGTTCGGTTGCGGGGAAGTGAACATGGGCTAGTTTAGTCACCGCATGACGTACGCTTTCATCGATCGATCCGGTGACCTCGCCCCCCTGGGTATGGGCCACTGGAATGTTCATATAGCTGGCGGCGATGGCGGTGGCGATGGTCTCGAACCTGTCGGCAACGGTCAGCACCACGTCCGGACGTAAGTTTTCAAACTGGGTAGAGAGATCCATAATAGCCATACCCGTCGACTTGGCCATGGTAGTGGGATTTTCCCCCTCAACGATGGAATAGACCTTGGCGGCCGGCTCAAAACCGTCGTTGCGGATCACATCCACCGCATGGCCAAACCGATAGAGCAGGGCCGAGGCGCCGACGATAGTTTTAAGCTCTAAATCTGGATGTTCCTGGATTGCCCGCATTGCCGATTTGATGCGGGCATAGTTAGCCCGGCTGTTTATCACGACACATATCTTGCGTTGCATTAGGCAACATCCTCCGGCCGCAACAGTCTATCTGGTCGGACGTCATTGACTAGAACACGGCCCACAAATTCGTCCAGCCTTTTGGCGGGGATGCCGGTACCTGGCTTCTTAGCGGTCAGCATATCAGTCGACAGGGTCGTGCCTTTGGCCAGAGGCCGAATTGGCGCCAGGCTTTTGGTGAACAAGCTGCGCATGGTTTCCAGTTCGTCCGCCACCTGATCCTTGTCCACGGGGCAGCCGTCCATATGCGCAAAAGCATTACGTGCATCGGCCACTTGACGGAATTCCTCAAACGTCAGTGAGGCCGGCACGTCCGGGCCAAACATGCGCTTGTCGAAAATCACATGCACCTCGACCATGTCTGCGCCGCGCGCAATGGCAGCCAGGGCTGGATATAGGCTGCCACTGTGATCGGACAGGCCGACCGGGCAATCGTGTTCCGTTCGGAGACGGTCGATGACGTTCAGACCTACCTGGTCTAATGGCGTGGGATACCGGGATGTACATTGAAACAGGCCCAGGTCCACGCCCAGGGCACGTATGTCGGCGGCGCTGTCGGCGATTTCTACCCAACGGCTCATGCCCGTTGAGAGCAAAATGGGTTTGCCGGTTCTGGCCATAGCGGCCATGAGATCATGGGATTTATATTCGCCAGATCCGATCTTCCAGGCCGCGTGACCCAGCTTCTCCAACAGTTCCACGGCCACCACGGAAAAGGCGGACGAGAGGAATATCAGGCCCTTATCCGCTGAATGGTCTGCTAGATCGGCCCATTGTTCGTGGCTGAATTCCATGCGGTGCCAGTAATCGAAGCGGGTCGCATCCTGTTTAGAGAACTTTACGCGGAATTCTTCGTCCAGTGTTGATTCCGCGGCCGCAATGTGCGTTTGGAATTTGATGGCGTCCGCTCCGGCATCGGCGGCGGCGTCAATAAAGGCGTGCGCCGCGCCCAGGCTACCGTCATGGGCCTGGCCAACTTCAGCGATCAATAAAGCAGGTGCGCCGCCGCCCACGGTCCGGGCACCAATTTGGATGCTGCTCATGCGGTTCTCCATTCCGGAATTTTGCCAACCTCTTCACCGTCACCCAAGTCCCAAAACAG
>CAJWZI010000092.1 GCA_913049615.1 uncultured Alphaproteobacteria bacterium
GCCTTTCCAAGATGGGCCTTACAATGCGCATTGGCAAAATCAACGTCGGTCTATTTGGGTATGCCTCTTAAACCGAGGGGGATTTTTTAGGTCGTTTAACAAAGATAGCGATCGTAATTGGTTTCTATCTATCTTGAGGGAAGTCCGACTGATGGTCCGGCGCCGCATTTCGAAACGCGTCGAACTGCTCACAGGTCTTTACGATCTTCAAAATTCTTTGGAACTGATCAATGGGGAATCCGAACCAGCGTGCGTTGCCAGCCGTCGGCACAAGATAGATATCGGCAACGCTGGGTTCATCACTGAAACAGTACGTGGTTTGCACGGAACGTCTTTTGAGAATTTCCTCAAGTGTCTTCAGGCCCTCGATAATCCAGTGCTCATACCACGCCATCGATTTCTCCTCGGACCAGCCCTCCTTGTCCGTCAAGAAATCCCGGACCCGATGATTGTGGATGGGATGAATCTCACAGGCGATGAATTGGGCGAATGACCGCGCCGCCATGCGTGCCATAGGATCGTCAGGAAATAGGGAGGGCGTCGGATACGCCTCCTCAAGCCACTCCACCAAGGCCGTGGATTGTCCGATGATGTTGCCGTCGATCTCAATTGCCGGCAACAGACCTTGGGGGTTCATCCGTCGATAAGCATCCGTGCGCATATCTTCGACAGCAACGTACTCGTAGGGCACGCCTTTCAGGTTGAGGGCGATGCGAACCCGTTGACCTGCTGAGTTCCTGTACTTCGAGTAGAGCTTAATCATGTCAAATTGATTGCCGGTCCGAAATAGGGCGCAACGATGTGGACCGCTAATTGATGGTTTCGGACCACCGTTCCAACGCGCCTCGCAGACCTTCGAAATGCATTTCCATCTCTTTTCTAGCGCGGCTCGGCGATCTCGCCTGAATGGCGTTGGCAATGGGCTGGTGTTCATCTTGGAGGTCTTTCCATTCATCCAAGGGTACCGCTTCTTTGAAATTAAGCGCTCTGTATTCCTCCAAGGCTTTGCGAATTGTCTCCGCCAGAAAAGGATTGCCGGATGCATCGGCGATAGCTAGGTGAATTTCCATATTCATATCGGTTTCATGCGATTGATCCGCCGGCAGAGACTCAATCAAAGCGATGGGCCGAATGATTGCCTCTATCTGTTCATCTGTTGCCGCACTGGCCGCCAACTCAGCTGCACGGACTTCAAGAAGGGACCTGACCTCCCAAATCTGTAACAGCGCTTCCCGCTTGTCTCTGAGATGATCACGGCGCAGAACGCCGATGTCGACGATCCGTTCGGACCGTAGAAATCGTCCCGCGCCATGTCGGCTCTTGACAACCCCCTGCGATTCGAGAACGCGAAATGCCTCCCGAAGTACCGGCCGGCTGACCTGCCACTTTTCTGCCAAGGCACGTTCGGTCGGGAACTTGTCGCCAACGCGTAATGCTCCAGATTTAATCAGGTCCATGATTTGATCAACGATGGATTCGTAGCGGAGAATGGCCCGAATCGGCGAGAAGGATGCCTCAAGAGCCGGTGCTGACTTCTCATCACCTGTCAATTTTCTGTCCCCAATTTTGCAGTGTTTCAAGGCCTGAGCCGCTGTTTACTCCCATTTTTTACGCCTTCCTAGATACAGTTGGCAATCTAAATTGTACAGTAATGTTAAAAATGTGAGTAAAGTGGATTGTCCAATATTAAATAAGCCTTTATAACCACCGTCTTTTCAGAAAGTTTCTAATTCGCACCAACGAGGCGACGGAACCCATGAGGGACGCGGCAAACACACAAATCGAAGGCGCCAATAAGGCGGAACGTGATTCATTGAGCGTCCACGGCGTTCTCATGAACACGGGCCGGCCCGTCGATTTGATCATATCGCTTCTCGCCATAGCCTCGTCATCATTCGCCCTCTACACGGGTCTCTTTGGTGAAGCGATGGAGTTGATCCAGAGAAGTGTGCATCTCGCCTTTTCGGCTGCGATGATCTTTATTCTGACGAGCAAGGACGATCCGTTTTGGCGCCGAGCGCCCTTAATTCTGGCCGCTCTGATCATGCTTTATAGCTGTCTGTATATCGTTATTGAGTACGACAACATCATGGCCCGTGAGGGCGAACTGACGACTCATGAAATCGCTCTCGGCGTGCTTGTACTGCCTTTAGTCCTCGAAGCGTCTCGCCGCTCCATCGGCTGGGCGTTACCATTGGTGTCCGTTGTTTGTGTCGCATACGCCTATTTTGGCCCGTACCTGCCCTTTGGTCTCGGGCATCGTGGTTACGATATAGAGCGTCTGGCGTCCCACCTGTTTTTGAGCACGGACGGTATATACGGAACGCCCTTGGGGGTTTCGGCGACTTTCATTTTCATGTTCGTCCTGTTCGGCACGTTCTTGCAGACTTCGGGGGCGGGCGAATTACTCACCAATCTCGCATTGGCGACCACGGGACGCAGTCGCGGCGGGCCTGCAAAAGTGGCCGTTGTCTCCAGCGCATTTTTCGGCACCATGTCCGGAAGCGCCATAGCCAACGCGTCGGCGACGGGCACCTTCACCATTCCGCTCATGCGCCGTGTCGGCTATCGGCCGCACATTGCTGCCGCCTTCGAGAGCTTGGCCTCTCTGGGCGGTCAACTGATGCCGCCGATCATGGGTTCTGCCGCGTTCGTCATGGTCGAGTTTACGCAGATTTCCTACTTGGAAATCGCGGCGGCGGCATTTTTCCCGGGCCTCCTATTCTTTTTTTCCGTCTTCATAATCGTTGATTTCGAAGCTGCACTGCACGGGCTCAAGGGTTTGCCCGCATCCGAGCTTCCAGATGCCAAGAAAACGTTGAAAGAGGGCTGGCTGATTTTCGTCCCCTTGGCAACGTTATTTGGCCTCCTCTATATGGGGTACTCGACCTTCATGGCGGCCTTCTGGTCTATTCCATCGGTCATTCTGATCGCGGCGACCAAACGGAAGACGCGGCTTTCTTTCCCCCAAATGCTAGAAGCACTGCGGAAAGGCGGGATTGCCGTGACCGGCATCGCTGCGGCATGTGCATGTTCCGGAATCGTTGTCGGCGTCGCTACGGTCACCGGCCTAGCCGTCGAGATTTCCAATATCATGATCAACCTGGCCGGCGGCCATTTGTTCACCTTGCTGCTTCTTACCATGGTGGTGTCAATCATTCTGGGGATGGGGCTGCCAACCGTCGCCTGTTACATCCTATTGGCGGTTCTTGTCGGGCCGGCCCTTGAGAAGACGGGGCTGTCGCTTATCGGCGCGCATCTCTTTATCTTCTATTTCGGAATCGTGTCTGGCATTACGCCCCCCGTCGCGCTTGTGTCATACGCGGCGGCTGGCGTTGCACAGACCGACGCGATAAAGACTTCGTGGGCGGCGTGCCGCCTCGGCATCCCCATCTACATCCTTCCATTTGCCTTCATCTATGTGCCGGAACTTCTGCTCATCGGTGATTGGCAGGTTGTCGCCATTCGCATCGCTCTCGCCTTTGGCGCCCTCTACATGGTTGCCGCCGTCATCCAGGGGTATTTGTTCTCCCGATTGGGGATAGGGCAGCGAATCACTCTGTCCATCTTCGCTATCGGGGCACTGGTTCCCGAACCAATCGTCTATGGGACGGCTGGGGTCCTTTCGGCGGCTTACCTCTTGCATCTACGCCGTGCCGGCGAAACGACGGCGGCGGGCGTTTCAGAAGACGATCATCGAGACGAGTTTATACCTGGCTCCACGGAAAAATAAGTGGCGCCCAAGACCAATAAGAAAACCGCAGTTCTAAATTCCATCAAACATGAAAAGGAGATTTTGATGAATATGTTTGGAAGAAGTCTTACGGCCCTGATCGCTGCCGGAATCGTCGGCATCGGGTTTTCGACCGCACCTCAAGCGGAAACGTATGTGGCCATTGGAACGGCCAAAGCAACAGGAAGTTGGTATCCTCTGGGTGCGGCATTGTCGACCGTCGTCAGTAAACATGCGTCCAACGTGACGGCAAAAGTCGAATCGACCAAAGGCGGAATGGCGAACGTCCATCTCTTGGCGAAAAAGCAGGTCGATGTCGCCTTCGTGCCGCCTTGGGCAATCGCCGACGCCATCAAGGGCGCAGGAGATTATACCGGCAAGAAAGGATTTCCGGCGAAGGTTTCCGGTTGGTTCGGTTTTGCGCCAAACTATCTGACCATCATGGTGCCCGCCGGCAGTGGGATCAAATCGGTCGCCGATTTGCGTGGAAAGAGCGTCAACATGGGCGCTCCGGGAACGTTCAATCGACCGATCCTGCAAATGGTGCTCAAAGAGCACGGCATCAAGGTGTCCGAAATCAAACCCTTGGACATCGCGCTTGGACCTTCTGTCAACAGGCTGAAGAACCGTCAGTTGGACGCCGTTTGGTGGTGGTCGGCGACGCCTGCATCGGCATTCACCGATGCTGCGGTTTCCATTGATACAAAGCTGGTGGGGCTGACCCCAAGTATGATCGACAAACTGACCGGGAAATATTCTTGGTTCAGTAAGGGCTCGGTCGCACCCGGCGTCTACAAGGGTACGGCATCGGCGACACCAACCGTATTCACGAAAATCAGCGCCGCCATGCTGAGTTCCGTGCCCGAAGATGTCGCCTATAAGATGACCAAGGCGGTATTCGAGCACCTTGATGAGTTGAGCGCTATTCATCCTGTCTTCAAGAAACTCTCGAAAGAAAACGCCCTCGAGGGACTTTCGATCCCACTCCATCCCGGTGTTGAAAAGTACTACCGAGAAATCGGCGTGCCGGGCCTCGACGCGTTCGCGAAAAAGGTGGCGCAACGCTGAGGACAATGCGGTCCGCGCCGTCTCCCAGCGCGGACCGCACCCACCGGCGTCGCGAGCTCCTGTGTGAAGAAGCAATACCGAAACCAGCAAGTGAAAGAGACCCCAATGCCTAAATCCAATCAATCCGCGATTGAAGAAATGGTAGACATCCTGGCCGATCTGGAATTTCCAGATTGGACACTGCGGCAGCGCCTGGCAGTCGCGTGTCGGATCTTGGCCGACAACGGTCATGGAAGTGGTCTCGCTGGCCAGTTCACGGCCCGAGGTGAGGCGCCAGGTACAATGTGGACCCTCCCTTACGGGATGGGGTTCGAGGAGGCAAAAGCATCGGATTTCCTATTGGTCGACGATGCCTTGAATGTCATCGAAGGGTCGGGTGCGCCGAGCATGGCCAACCGGTTTCATTTGCACGTTTATCAGAGCCGGAAAGACGCCGAATCGCTCGTCCATACCCATCCGCCATTCAGTTCAGCCTTGTCGATGATCGGTGAACCATTGCACGTATCTCATATGGATACGGCGATGTTCTACGATGACATCGCCCATCTGCCGACATGGCCGGGTGTTCCCTTCGGCGACGAAGAAGGCGAGATCATAACCGAGGCCATTGGCGACAAGAACGCCATCCTTTTAGCCCACCATGGCCAACTGTGCGTCGCGCCGACGGTCGAAGCGGCATGCGTGATGGCGATCTTCTTTGAGCATGCGGCGCGGATTCAGCTTCTTGCCATGGCGGCAGGAGAAATCAAGGACATCGAACCGGAATTGGGCAAAGAGGCCCATGACTGGCGCCATAGACCGGAAGCCATGGCTGTGACGTTCCATTATTTTGCTCGGATCGCACTCGAAAAGAACTCGGCAGCCGTACTGGATTGAAGTGGTTGATATGCAACGTCAAAACACATGGGACTGGGGTGATTTTTGAAATGCCGATAAGTCAAAGGATCGTCGAGGATCTGGTCGCTGCGGGTATCGATTTTGTGACGACGGTCTTTTAACAATACGAGGTCTTTGGTTACGTTGCTCTTTAGTCGATCGTAAACCCGTATGTCCTGCCCATATACAGCAATTTCATAATCTACAACGTACTCGTACATAGTGGGGACGGTATCATCAGCAATTGGGGTGATGTCAAAATACTCATTAGAAATGGAGTCAAAATTCCACCAGTGTTGAGATATTTCAGTAGCATTTTTGACTTTGTCGTGTGGGCCGACCAGCCAGCCGCTAATCATTCTATTGTTCTTCGAGCCTGTTTCATTCAGGTCTTTATCTTTGGCGAAATCAGCATTTAGGCAGCAAAGGCTGAGTTCTCCGCCACCAATCTGTTTGACAGTCACTTTTTCGAGTTTGTGACGGCAAAATGGTTGGCGATCTTTGATTAATTGTCGGCTCTGATCCTGTCCGCTGCGAGGGTAATAGTCCTCATCCCTAGCTGGATATCTGCGAGAATCCCTTCTTCGAGGTAGCCGATCCATATTCCTCTTCCTGCACCATACTTAACATCGATGTAAGGAAAGCGAGACGGGGGGCACATGGACTGGAAACTATGACCGTACCCCCTAATGATGTCTTCCTCTCTCTGCACAGGGTATTTTTAGGTCGTGTAAAGTTTGGTTGTCAGGCTCATAACCTGAAGGTCGTAGGTT
>CAJWZI010000093.1 GCA_913049615.1 uncultured Alphaproteobacteria bacterium
ATGGCCTGAAGGCCTAAGGGATCTCAATTAAAATAAGGGAATTTCAAAATCATGAATCCAATTTCCGGTTTTCATATTGTCCGCCGTCGTCTGAAAGGCATAGTAAGCAAACCGGGAATGTTCCGTGCCATAACGTCGAAGTTGTTTTTGGAGTTTGCTGCCCGGAATAATTGCCCGAAGCTTGCCGCTTGGCTTGTAGCTTGGCAGGTTCAAACCGTGTGCGAGGCCATGGTCCCGGGCAAACCGGCCGTGGCGTTGACCCTTCCAAAAAGCGGTTTCGCAGAGGATATTCAGTATTCCATCGTACGAGATGGCCGCTTCAGGGTGCTGCGGCTGCACCGCAAAGTGTTAAAGATGATAGCCAATTGTTTTTTCGAGGCGCTGGTAGACGACAACAATTACCGGCAGGACGACGAGGCCATCACTGCGCGAAAGGCTGCCTACCGGAATTTCATGACCGCGGTCTGCCACCATCTAGTGCCGCGCCTTGAATTGGACGTAGCCCTGACCGCAAATTTCAGCTTCTACGCCGAACAAGAATTTGCCGCTGCCCTTGGTCATTTTGACGTCCCCGTTGTGGCCCTCCACAAGGAATGCATGAAAACGCCTGGGGTAGAGCCATTCTACGAAAAGATTTACCGCGAACGTAAGATGCCATTCCAGGGCCGAAAAATCACCACTTATAACGAGATCGAGCGCCGTATTGAGATTAACGCAGGTGTTGCTTCAGCCGAAAATATTGTTGTCACCGGCGCGCCTCGTCTGGACCGGTTTCACGAATACCGCAGGGACAACGCCGGGCAGGACCAGTCCCTAGATGGCCGACCGACCGTGCTTTTCATGTCCTTCAACGAAAAAACCGGGTGCCCAGTACTTGGTCGCCGAGGTGAACATCGTTACGAAGAACTGGATCCTGAATTTGAAAAAATCAATTGGGCTAATTTGGTGCGTAATTGCCATCGTGCCATGATCCGCCTTGCCCAAGAGTACCCCGAGATCCACGTCATCATTAAAGCTAAAAACCATGTCTTGGCCATGGAGGCCCTAACCACCGGATTGGGTGACGAATTCGTACCACCGGAAAACTTGGATGTTGTTGTAGGCGGCAACTCGTTCGAGCTAATTGTTGGTTGCGACGTCCTGTGCGCCATCAACAGCGGCTCCTTGTTAGAGGCTTTAGCCGCCAACGTCGATGTGGTGTCACCATATTTTGACGAGGCTGCCGCGCCACTGACCGCGCCTTTCATGGTGGATCTCGGCGATGCTGCGGGCCGCGCCACATCCACTGATGACTTAGTCATCATGATGGCCGAACGGGCGTTAGCTCACCCAGCGCGTAACCGTGAAAGCGAACTCCGGCCCGCCAGTGTTGGCCCGTTGGAACAATGGGTCAACAATGCAGACGGCAAGGCGGGTGAGCGAGTTAGCCAAGTTATTATGGAGCTAGTCGAAGAACAACGCCTGAAAACTCTTGCCTTGACGGTACCATTGGATACAGAAATCTCAGCCATTAGTGGAAAACAATAAGGCTGCTAAAGTCTATCATTACGTAGTGTAGCGGTTCATTGGGCAAGTACAAATTGCCAGTGACTTTGACCCAGTTTGAGATTTTTCCGCCTCTAATGTCCTCGGTCATCAGATTTCGGCAGGTAGCGGCGAACAGGTGGGCAATAAAGGAATTTTAGCCGGTGGCGAGGTAACATACCGCACCATTCCCATTCAGTGGTCGGATTTCAGATATGGCTAACGTTTCAACCACGATCCCGCACCGAACCGGCATCGGCTTGGAATTAACACAACCTACGGTTTTTTGTCTTTCAAAAGGCGGCTTCAATTTTGCGGCCGAATTATCCTTACGGCCGGCCCGAACTCTCCAAATCCTGAACCAATTCCTCGAAACTTTCCTGAATTTCATCAACGTCGGTCTCGGACGCGGCAATAATTTCCTCAAGTCCAAAGTCCGGATTCAGAGCGGCGGCCATAGGCGTCGGAGCTATTACCACAAATTCGCCCACGTCCTCACTGGCCACGGGGACGCGTCTGGTAGTGCGATACAAGGCGAACAGGCACAGGGCCATCATCGCGAATCCTATTGTGTAGAAGAACCATTGCTGGCCTAAGGCTTCCATGGCGAAGGCGCTAACAGGTGCGCCGACGGCAGAGCCAATGGAACCAGAAAGCACAAGCGCGGAGGAAGCCGCCAACATCTGACCTGGAGTCAAGTAGTCGTTCGTATGAGCAACGCACAGGGCATATAACGGCATAGAGAAACCACCAACCAAGGCGATCGCTAGGTACAGTTTCCAGACTTGGCCGACGCCAGAACTTCCAATGTAGGCGCTGATAAAAGCTGCGGTGGCACCACAGGCGCTAGTAGCGATGATGACCTGTCGTCGGCTTAACAAATCCGACAGGCGACCGACCGGATATTGTAGAACGGCCCCGCCAAGTACAACTGAACCCATGAAGAAGGAAATCTCACGCACCGATAGGCCCACGTTGGCAGCATAAACTGCACCCATGCCAAATACGGCACCCATAACCACACCTGTCAAAAGCATGCCTACGACACCCAAGGGCGAGACCTTGTACAGCTGAAAAACACTGACGGATACAAATGTATTAAAATCCGGTGCCCGACTGACTGAAAGAAGAATTGGAATAACTGCGATACTGACCAGCACGGAAATTAAGACGAATAATTCGTAGGACGAGGGCGCGGCTATATTCAACATAAACTGACCGCCAGCCATTCCGGCTAGAGAGATCAACATATAAAAACTCATCATCTGCCCACGGGTTTCATTCTCTGATGCGTCGTTCAGCCAGCTTTCGCTGACAATGAATAGACCGGCATAAGCAAATCCAGTAACAAAACGCATGACCCACCAGGTCAGTGGATCAACAAATACCGCATGCACCAAGATCGAGGTGGAAGCGAGTGATGCCATGGCGCCAAAACTTCTAATATGACCCACACGGCCAACAAATTTTGGCACAATAGTGGCACCAATCAACAGACCGATGTAGTAACCGGACATCACTAAGCCGGTGGAAGCCAGACCAAACCCTTCTATTGAGGCACGAAGACCCAACAATGACCCCTGCAGGCCGCCGCCAAGCATAATGAGTCCCAGGCCCAAGAACAGAGCCCAACTGTTCGCGACGATCTGAAACACCCTGAATTTCCTTCACAACCAAGCATTAATTGCGGCGCATATGCACAAAAACCCTAAGGGAAACAAGAATTTTTACGTTGGATTTCTGGAAATTCTTTTCAACTCAGTCAATGGTGTGGAATAATCACGCAAATAGATTGGGGACGCATGGTATGAGCGATGAGAAACGCTGCCCGGTCAAGGATTGGGCGACGGATTACGACATCTTCGACGAAGAGTATGTAAAGGATCCTTACCCGGTCTGGAAAGAGTTACGTGGGAGTTGTCCTATCGCCCACACGACGCGCTGGGGTGGCAGCTGGCTACCCACAAAATACGAAGATCTTCAGGCGATGGTCCGCATGGTGCCCGCACTGTCATCCCGGTCGCCCAACGTCGTGCCGCCCGATCCGGAACTGCGGGAGGAACTGATCGCCGAGTTGAAGGAATATGGGTCGGATAGTCCTCCCATCACTTCCGATCCACCCGAACAGATCCCTTACCGCCGTTTGATCCTGCCATTCTTCAATCCCAAGTCTGTGGAGAAGTTCCGAGAGGGGACGCAGCGGCTTTGTAATGAACTAATCGACAAGTTTATCGATACCGGTTCGGCCGATGCGGCTGTAGATTACGCCCAGCAAATTCCACCCCGCGTCATCGCGGCTATGTTGGGAATTGACACCAATAGAAGCGACGAATTCACCGAGTGGACACGCGGTATATTAGAGCTAGGACAAACACAGCCAGAATTGCGCCGCAAATACCGCCGGGTCATCCGCGACTTCTTCACGGAACTTGTCATCGAGAGGCGCAAGAATCCGGGTCAGGACGATATGATCTCAAAACTAATCAGTTCGGAGATCGATGGTAAACCTTTGGGTGATTACACCGTTGTTGGCATGTGTAATTTATTGCTTGTTGCTGGGATCGATACCACATGGAGCTCTATCGGTGCGGCCCTGTGGCATTTTGCAGGGCAAGCCGAGGATAGACGCCAGCTGGCCAGCGATCCGGACCTGTTCCCCACCGCAATCGAGGAAATGTTGCGTTTCTATTCGCCGGTCACCATGGCCCGAAAGGTGACCAAACCAGTCACCATGGGGAATGCTAATTTCGTCCCCGGCGACAAGGTTCTGCTGAACTTCCCCGCAGCGAACCGCGATCCGGATGTGTTTGAAAACCCGGAGAACGTTGTCCTGGACCGAGAACGAAATCGCCACATCGCTTTTGGTGTTGGTATCCATCGCTGCGCGGGGTCTAACTTGGCGCGAATGGAGATGGAGGTCTCCTTACGGACATGGTTCGAACGAATTCCTGAATTCAAACTCTCGGCGCCGGAGGCTGTAACCTGGGCCGGAGGTCAAGTCCGTGGTCCACGCAGCATTCCGGTGTCTTTTGCCGTTTAAAAAATAATAAGCTGCTGAAGATCTAACCGGACGAGCTGTTGATGGGCGCGAACTACTGAACAACACCTGTCCCAAATAAAAGGTGCCAGTTTCTAAAGCGAGCCGCATAGCTTCTTGCCCGCGAGAAATGACACGAAATATCGTCTTTCAAATTGGAGGATGGGCCCGAATAGCGTCCTCGTTTAGTTCCGTTCCCCAGCCGGGGCCCTTGGGCAGGATCAAATGGCCATCGACGATTTCCGGGATATTAGTAACAATTTCATCCTTCCAGGGGACGTCATCCACATCGATCTCCATGATGCGAAAGTTAGGTACTGCAGCACACATATGCGCCGACATAAAGGATGAAAGATGACCGTAGAAATTGTGGGGCGCTACGTTGATCTCATAGGCTTCCGCCATCGCCGCAATCTTCATTGAATGGAATATGCCGTTCCAAGGAAGATCGATTATTGCCACGTCCATGGAATGCTGTTCGAAGAAAGGGCGGAATTCGCGCAAGCGGAACAAACTCTCACAACTTGCGATTGGGGTCTGGACGGAATTTCGTATATGTCGTAAGGCAGCGGGATCATATAGGTCGATCTCAAACCATGTCAGACCCAGATCGTCCAGAGCGCGGATGATTTGTAAATAGCCTTCAGTTTTGCAGTTAAAGTTGATATCGAGATGGATGCCTACATCCTCGCCAGCGCCCTCTCGGAAAGCCTCCAACTGGGCGCGTAGGTTTCGAATTAAGGACATTTCCACATTCAAGGCCGGAGTATCTCCGCCTCTACCAAAACCTGGCATGTAGATAGGCGGATCCTGATCAAACAAAAAAATATTAGTCTTTAATCCCTTATAGCCGCTCTCACGCACACGTCTGCCCAACGCTGCCACGTCATCTAAATTCCTAAGCTTCGGCCGGCCGATGGAAGAGGAACCCACATCAGTCATTAGATAAGTGCCGCAATGAGACCAATAGAGCCGCATGCGGTCGCGTACCGCTCCACCTAACAAATCATAGACAGGGACACCCAAAGCCTTACCCTTGATATCCATGAGAGCGTTTTCGATCGCCGCCATAGCCTGCTGGTTAATGCCGCCGGGCGCTTGACGGGTCATGGCATAAAGCTGCTGCGAGATTGCCTCGTGATTACAAGGGTTACGCTCAGTTATAACACTGATCAGGGACTCTATTACGCCGCTCAATCCTTTCGAACCATAACTTTCGTTGAATTCTGCAATGCCGGTTAGACCCTCATCTGTAAATATTTTCAGAAATGAGAAATTTCGCCAGCCGGCACCACAATGTAGGATTTCACAGCCGTTGATTTTCATGATGCCTGATCCGAAATGAGAGTATCCGCGTCAAGTGTAGCAAGCATTTGTTTTGTCATGCAATTCGCGATACCGTTTTGGCCATAACAAGCGCAGTTGGAGATGGAGGCAGACGAATGTCAGAACCGTGGGAGAAATACTACACAGAGGCCGCCAAGAACTTTGATGTAGCAACCATGCCATATGCTACTCTTGTGGATTTGATCAATGGCGCCGGCAAATCATATGCCAGCCGCACCGCTGCCACGACTATCCTGCCTACAGGGGCCTCAGCATCAATCACTTATGAAGAATACCTTGAATATGCCAAGGACTTCGCCACCTATTTACGGGAAATTGTTGGTCTAAAACGAGGCGAAACTGTCGCCTTAATGACCCCCAACTGTATCGACTTTACCATCGCCGCATCAGGAGCCTTTTTGGCGGGCGCTGTATGTACCAACATTAACCCCTTGTACACGGCACCGGAGATGGAACATCAGCTCAATGATTCCAAGGCCGCCGTGCTAGTCATTATCGATATGTTTGGCGACAAGGTAGACGAAGTAATCCAATCCACTG
>CAJWZI010000094.1 GCA_913049615.1 uncultured Alphaproteobacteria bacterium
CCAGCCGCTCCCATAAAAATGTTCCGGTCTCAGAATTTGGCCAAACAAAGAGTCGCCCAGAGGCAAAACTGAGCAGCATGTCTTTTGTCAATTTCTACTGTCAAGAAACAGAATATTTACAAACTGTCTATCTGGAGTAGTACTCAATCACCAGGTTTGGTTCCATGGGTACCGGGTATGGGACTTCGGAGAATTTTGGCGTACGGACAAAAGTGCCGCGACGCTTGCCAAGGTCGACTTCCATATATTCAGGTATATCCCGCTCGGGTGAATCTAAGGCATCGAGCACCATAACAATCTCGCGGGATTTTTCCTTGATCTCGATTACGTCACCCTCACCAACCCGGTAAGAAGCGATGTTGACCCGTTTGCCGTTGACTAGAATATGGCCGTGGTTAATGAACTGCCGTGCCGAAAAAACCGTGGGAACGAATTTCATGCGATAAATGACTGCGTCCAAGCGCCGTTCCAACAAGCCAATCAATACCTCCGTGGTGTCACCCCTAACCTTAACGGCTTCGTTATAAGTGCGGCGAAACTGTTTCTCGGTGATATTGCCATAGTAACCGCGCAGTTTTTGCTTGGCGGCCAACTGAATACCGTAGTCAGATGGTTTGCGCCGCCGCCCCTGGGCATGCTGCCCCGGCGGATAATCCCGCTTGTTGACAGGGCTTTTCGGCCGGCCCCAAAGGTTTTCACCCAGGCGGCGGTTTAGCTTATATTTGGAGCGTAGTCGCTTCGTCATTCAGGTTCTTCTCTCAGCATCAAATGCTTGAATGAATTTCGCGCGGCCAACCGACCAGTCATAAACAGGTCGCGCAGGTCGCGGGAGTTATACCAATCAATTTAGCTAAGTCAAATGGCATTTAAGCGCCACCGTTACGACGTATCAAAGCGGATATGACTCCATGAAAACTACGGACTTCTTGATCGGTCAAATTGGCGCGGCGAAAAACGTTGCGTAGATTACGCATCATTGAGGGCGCTTTTTCTGGGGGTTTCAAAAACCCAGCCTGCTGCAACTGTTCTTCCAACCGGCTTTCAAAAAATTGGAGTTCGCCTAAGGTCGCTGGTTCACTTTTTCCAGTTGTTTCCAATACGGCAGCCGGGCTGGATGTGAACCATTCATAGCAAATTACTAACACTGCCTGCGCAAGGTTCAGCGACGAAAAAGTGGGATTTGCTGGTATTTGGAGGATCGTTTGGGCCACGGTGGTGTCGTCATTATCCAGGCCTGCTTTTTCACCACCAAACAAGATTCCCAATTGTTGGCCCTGGGCTAACCGCAGCCGCATGTCCGCCACGGCCTCCCTCGGCGTCATGCACGGTTTCTCCATTTCCCGCGCCCTGGCCGTAGTAGCGAAGACGCAATGCAGGTCGGCTACTGCAGAAAACGTATCATCATACAGGATTGCGGCGTCCAGAAGTTCATGGGCACGGCTGGACATGGCATGGGCCTTGGGGTTAGGCCAGCCGTCCCGCGGGTCCACGATGCGAAGGCGATTTAGGCCAAAATTCTTCATGGCCCTCGCTGCCGCACCTATATTCTCCCCCATCTGCGGCCGCACCAGTATCACTACCGGGCTGGGCCCGGCGTCTAAGATCGTCTTCGTGGAATCAGTCCCGGCCACGATGCCTCACGGCGCTTCCGCGCCGTCCTTGAACAGTTTGTACGTGATGCTGTCAAGTAAGGCCATAAACGAAGCGTTGACGACTTCTGATAGCCCCGGATCGTTGTCAGCACTTCGGCCTGGCCGCTTGGTCATGCCGAACGCGGTGAATTTAGCGCGCTTCAGTTTCGGAGGTGCCTGAAAAAAGCTGCTATCCGTCGGATTGGCCCCGGGCCAGCCACCTTCCACATAATCCACGCCTAGGCGGTCCAAGGCTTCAGCTATAACGCGCTTGTCCTCAACCGAGAAATCGACGCCGGATGTCTGTGCACCGTCCCGCAGGGTGGTATCGAATACGTAGAGACGCTCTTTAGCCAATATCCTACCCTCCACGCCGCCAGGTTGTACCCTGTGCGCCGTCTTCCAATACAATTCCCTGTGCAGCCAATTCCTCGCGAATGCGATCTGAAGTCGCGAAATCCTTATCCGTACGCGCCCGACGCCGCTGTTCGATCAATTCTTCGATCGCCTCCGCAGAGAGATCATCATTTCTACCCTGCCCTTGGAACCAGACTTCTGGTGAGGCTTGCAGAAGGCCCATGATCTGGCCCACAGCCTTTAACGATGACGCCGCCGCCCCATCACCCGCCATAGCCTGGTCTGCTAGGCGGTGCATCGCAGCGATTGCCCTTGGCGTGTTCATATCGTCCAACAAAGCCTTCTCCACATCCTCGGGCAACTCGGGACCAGACTGTGCTTCTCCGGCAGCGCGATACCAACGGTCTAGAATACGGCGAGATTCAACCACCAGTTCCTTGGTAAAGTCCAAAGGTTGACGATAATGCGCCGACAACAGGGTCAAACGCAGGGCTTCACCCGGAAATTCATCTAATAACTCATGCACGGTCAGAAAGTTGCCAAGAGATTTTGACATTTTCTCTCCACCGACGGTGACGTGGCCGTTATGCATCCAATAATTCGCTAGGGTAGCTCCGTCATGGGCGCAGGCGCTCTGAGCTAGTTCATTCTGATGGTGGGGAAAGACCAGATCGATACCGCCGCCATGGATGTCAAACGTCTCTCCCAAAAGAGCTTCTGACATTACCGAGCATTCCAGATGCCAGCCCGGCCGTCCCCTACCCCACGGGCTGCCCCAACCGGGCTGATCCCCAGCGGATGGCTTCCATAGAACGAAATCCGTCGGATTACGTTTATAAGGCGCAACGTCCACCCGGGCGCCGGCAATCAGCTCGTTCTGACTGCGGCGAGAGAAGGCGCCGTAGTCTTCCATCGAACTTGTGTCAAACAACACATGCCCATCGGCAGTGTAAGCATGACCTTTAGCAATCAAGGCCTCAGTCATGTCCACCATGCTCGGTACATAATCGGTGGCACGGGGTTCGTGATCGGGCGTTAAGGCGTTGAGGGCCGCCATGTCCTCGTGAAAGACCTGGGTGGTTTTAAGGGTCACCTCGGCAATGGTCTGGCCCCCTTCATGGGCCCGGTCAATAATTTTGTCATCAATATCGGTAATATTGCGTACGTAGATGACGGTGTCGTAGAGGCGCCGTAATAGACGCACGAAACTGTCGAACACGACCACGGGTCGGGCATTTCCAATGTGAGCTAGGTCATAAACCGTAGGGCCACAGACATAAATGCGAACCTCATCCGGCCGCATAGGCACGAAATCTTCCTTGTTGCGGGTCGCTGTGTTCTGAATTTGTAAGGTTTTAGGTGCGGTCGGCATCGGGATAGCTCCCGTCATATTACGAATGCTGATGTCAGAATGCGCCAAAAAATATTGGCCGCGGCGCCTCTAACTTTGCCTAGGCGCAAAAGGGAGGTGTGCAGGCAATACCTAGACGACCTCCGCCGGTACAACAGACCGGCAAGGCGGTAATTCGGTAGTATTGCTTCAAATGCTGCATTGCGAGCAAGTGTCCCTTAATTGTCGCCCCGAAAACGACGGCGTCCTTATAAACCCCGTCATGGCCAAAAGTCCAGCGTTCCTAATTCATATTTGCTGGTGATGGCGGACAGCATGCGAGATAATGGGCACAGAAACGCAGGAATTCATTAGAGGAACAGAAGATGGGCCTTACGGATAAATGTGCCGTCACCGGCATTGGCGAGACGGAATATTCCAAGAATTCCGGAAAGTCGGTAGTAGCTTTGCAAATGGAGGCATCCCTGAAGGCAATCGCCGACGCGGGGCTAAAGCCGAATGATATTGATGGGGTTATTCCCTACGGCAATTTGCAAGTCGTCGCCGAGGATTTCATCACCAACTTGGGCATTCAGGATTTGCGTTATTCCGCCGTAACGCCCCTCGGCGGAGCCAGCGCCGTCGCCGCTATCCAAGCCGCCGTTTCGGCAATAGCCTCGGGCGTTGCCAATAATGTGCTTATTCCAATTGGCCGAAACGGTTCCTCAGGGGAACGTATCGGCGCTCGTATGCAATCCATGCCGCAATTTCGGGTTCTAGGGGAATTCGAGATGCCGTCTGGCAATATAGCGCCTCCGCAATTGTATGCTCATATGGCACGCCGCCATATGGAACTATATGGCACAAGGTCGGAGCAACTGGCGGAAATCGCCGTCACCGTCCGCTCCCACGCCCTTTTGAATGACAACGCGGTCATGAAAAAACCCATGACCATCGAGGATCATCAAAATTCACGCATGATCTCGGACCCCTTGCGCCTTTTTGATTGCTGTTTAGAAAGCGACGGAGGCGCAGCGGTAGTGATCTCCGCCTCGGACCGGGCCAAAGACATGGCACAAAAACCCATCTACATCATGGGTGTGGCTGAAGGGCATCCCGACTCCCCATCCATCATCACGCAACGCCCTGATATGACAACCCTAGGTACTGCCAAGGCGGCGCCACGTGCCTTCGGTATGGCGGGAATAGGACCAAAGGATATCGATGTTGCAGAAGTCTATGATTGCTTTACCTACATCGTGATGTGCCAGCTGGAGGACCTGGGCTTCTGCAAAAAGGGCGAAGGTGGCGACTTTGTCTCCGACGGCCGAATTGCCCTTGGCGGCGAATTGCCCATCAATACCCACGGTGGCCTGCTATCCCAGTCTCATATCGTTGGCATGAACCATGTCTGCGAACTGGTAAAACAACTTCGCGGCGCGGGTGGCAAGGCCCAAGTTGCAAATGCCGAGATCGGGTTGGTCACAGGCTATGGTGATATGGGTGACGGTTCCGTCGCCATCATGCGTAATTGAGTGGTGGGAGATTTATCATGAGCGAAGTACCCAACGAAAAACCCCTGCCGCTCTTAGACAGAGACTCCAAACCGTTCTGGGATAGCCTGCAAGAGCAAAATATGCGCCTACAGCGCTGCGCAGAATGCGGCAAGATTCGTCACTATCCGCGACCAGTGTGCGATAGCTGCCATTCCATGGAGGTGGATTGGGTGCGCGCCAGCGGCAAAGGTAAGGTGCATAGCTGGACCGTCTCCCATCATGCGTTCCACCCCGGTTTCATTCCGGATTTACCTATGACCCTGGTTACCGTGGATCTGGAGGAGGGCGTACGCATGTGCGCGCAAATGCGGGATTTTGATCCGGACGAACTGCGCGTACATATGCCGGTAGTGCTCGGATATGAAGCCTTGTCCAAGGAAGTGACGCTGCCCGTATTCCATCCCGCCTAGGCTCGGATGTTGACGGCCGAAGAGACAAAGGTAGCGGTTATTTCTGGTGCCGCTCGCGGTATTGGTTTAGCCACGAGCCAGCGATTTCTTGAGGAAGGCTGGCGACTGGGATTATTGGATATCGACGGTGAAGCACTAGAACATTCGACGGCTAATCTCGCAAACGTCATTGCCGTTACCTGCGATGTGGCGATACCTGAACAGGTCCAGGCCGCCATTAACAGGATTGTCACGTCTTTTGGTCGAATTGATGCCCTAGTCAATAATGCGGGCACGGCGGTATTCAAACCGCTGTTGGAAACAACATACGAGGAATGGCAAAGGGTGATAGACGTAAACCTAAGCGGACCGTTCTTGTGTTCACAGGCCTGCGCCCCTGCCATGATCCAACAGGGGGGTGGCAGCATTGTTAACATCACCTCCATTTCTGGCCTGCGGGCCAGCACTCTTCGGGTTGCCTATGGCACTTCTAAAGCTGGTCTAATGCATCTGACCAAACAACAGGCGGCAGAGTTGGGCGAGGTGGGAATTCGCGTTAACGCCGTTTCCCCAGGACCAGTGGATACGGCCATGGCGAAGGCGGTGCACAGTCCTGACATCCGGGCTGATTATCACGACGCCATTCCCCTGAACCGCTACGGGCTGGAACAGGAAATCGCGGAAGTAATTTGGTTTCTATGCAGCGATCGCGCCAGTTATATCACCGGTCAAACCCTGGCTGTTGATGGTGGCTTCGATGCTACGGGAATTGGGTTGCCTAGTTTACGCAAGAACTTGTAATTTATATAAATAAAAAAAGGGAGTGGTTCTTCAATGTCTGCTGAATTGATAATGTTATTCTGGGCGGTGGTGCTGACCTTTGTTCAGGTATTAGTGTCTGTAATACTGTGCAATAAGCAGGCTGGCCTAACGGAATTGGCGGGCAACCGCGATACCTTCGTGCCAGAGGGTATTGCGGGACGGGCCACACGGGCCCACCGCAACATGTTAGAGAATTTGCCCCTATTTGCTGCACTGGTGTTGATCGTACATGTGGCCGGTTTGAGTAGTGACGCAAGCGTTTTAGGGGCGCAGATTTTTGTTATTGCGCGATTGGCCGCAGCGATTATTTACATCATCGGCATTCCGTGGTTACGCACAGCTGCTTTTGG
>CAJWZI010000095.1 GCA_913049615.1 uncultured Alphaproteobacteria bacterium
ATCCATCTATTTGTTTTGAGCAGACCTTTTTGTAAGAATTGAGATTCTAATCTATCTATTCGACGTTAAATTTATGGCCGTAATCATTCACAAAGCTCTCAATTTCATCTCGGCCTGTTAGCTCTGAGGATCCTTTCTGGGTCGACTACTCGGCGCAGTGGTAGATGCCGCTCACATTGTCGAATTTTAAGACCTCAGCCGTGAGTGTCTTCTGTCTTCCTGTTTTGTCGGTCTAGGAAGCCTTGCAGGATGTAAGTGGCTGCAAGCTTATCTACCAGTTGGGCTCGCCGTTTTCGGGTGCTATCCAGTTCCTCCACCAACATACGTTCCACTGCCGCCGTGCTCAAACGCTCGTCCTGAAAAGTGATAGGGATGTGCCGCTGCTTCTGTACGTTGTCAGCGAAGGCCCGAGTAGACTGGCATCGAGGACCTTCGCTTCCGTCCATGTTTATCGGTAGACCCAGAACCAACCCACCTACGTGATGTTCATCCACCAGGGAGAATAACCTATCCACATCAGCCGAAAATTTACGTCGACGAATAGTCTCTAACGGGGATGCGATACGCCATGTGGTATCCGAAAGCGCCAGGCCGATGGTCTTGCTGCCCAGATCCAGGCCTAGCAATCGTTTTCGCGCGGCAACGGCACCACGCAGCGCCTCAGGCTTGATCGTCGGCATGTCCAGTGATAGCTTCCGCGCGCTTCAAACAAGGCAAAATTTCTACAGATTGATAAGGTCGCATATGTCGGTCGATAAAGCCACTGTTGCAAACATTGCCCATCTTGCACGTATTGACGTGGATGACGATGAATTGGAGCCATTAGCAGCGGATCTTTCAAGTATATTGCAATGGATCGAACAATTGAATGAGGTGGACACCGATAATGTCCCTCCAATGGCTGCCGTGCACGATGATGTTCTCCGCTGGCGGGCCGATGTTGTCAACGACGGGAATAAACAAGACGATATCGTAGCCAATGCTCCGGATGGTGAAAACGGGTTTTTCGCCGTGCCAAAAGTGATCGAATAATGGGTGAACTAACCGAATTGACAATTGCCAGTGCCCGTAATCTTCTGGCCAACGGCGAACTGTCCTCACGGGAATTGACACAGGATCATGTGTCGGCTGTTTCCAAGGCGGGTGTTTTGAACGCCATAATCACAGAAACTCCCGAGGTTGCGCTGGCCATGGCGGATGCCTCGGACGCCCGACGGGCAAGAGGTTCGGTTGGTGCCCTGGAAGGAATACCCCTAGCAATCAAGGATATTTTTTGCACCCAGGGCGTGTTGACCACGGCCGGCAGTCATATTCTTGATAACTTCAGGCCGCCATACGAAAGTACGGTTTCCGCCAATCTGTGGAACGCTGGTGCGGTGATGCTGGGGAAAACTAACATGGACGAATTCGCCATGGGATCGTCCAACGAAACCTCCTACTACGGCGCGGTGCAAAATCCCTGGCGCCGTAGGGGCGATAACCAGGCCCTGGTGCCCGGTGGCTCGTCTGGTGGATCCGCCGCCGCCGTGGCCGGGCGTTTTGCCATGGCTGCGACAGCGACGGATACGGGAGGTTCCATACGTCAACCCGCGGCCTTTACTGGTACCGTGGGCTGTAAACCGACCTATGGACGTTGTTCCCGTTGGGGCGTAGTTGCCTTCGCCTCGTCCCTTGATCAGGCTGGTCCAATCACCCGCGATGTTCAGGATAACGCCATCATGCTGGGCGCCATGGCCGGGTATGATCCTAAGGATTCGACCTCCGCAAATGTTGAATTGCCAGATTTTGAGGCGGCAATTACGGGCGATATTCGCGGCCTGAAAATCGGCGTGCCTAAAGAATATGTTCTGGATGGCATGCCAGGCGAAATTGAAAAATTATGGCATAAAGGCATTGGCTGGTTGAAGGATGCGGGCGCTGAGATCATCGATATTTCTCTACCCCATACAAAATACGCACTGCCGGCCTACTACATCGTTGCTCCAGCCGAGGCGTCGTCCAATCTTTCCCGTTATGATGGCGTGCGGTTTGGTCTACGCGAGCCGGGCGAAGACCTGAACAAAATGTACAAGAACACTCGCGCTGCTGGATTTGGCAAAGAGGTGCGCCGCCGGATTTTGATCGGCACCTATGTGTTGTCCGCGGGCTACTACGACGCCTATTACCTAAAAGCCCAAAAAGTCCGACGTCTTATCGCCCAGGATTTCCGTGAAATTTACAAGACCGTTGACGCAATCCTAACACCGTCGGCACCGTCGGCGGCATTTCCTTTTGGCGACAAGGCCGATGATCCCATAGCCATGTATCTCAATGATGTGTTTACCGTGCCCGCGAACATGGCCGGATTGCCGGGAATATCCGTTCCTGCCGGCCTGTCCGAGGATGGCTTGCCCCTGGGTTTGCAGGTGCTGGCTCCCGCCTTTGACGAAGAAACCATGTTCCGTGTCGCTGGCGTCGTCGAGGAAGCCGCATGTTTCACTGCGGAACCGGAAAAATGGTGGTTGGAAGCATCATGACTGATTTAATCGATGGTGCCACCGGCGCTTGGGAAGTCGTGGTGGGTTTGGAAATTCACGCCCAGGTGACATCTGAATCAAAACTGTTTTCCGGAGCTGGCACCGTTTTTGGGGCGGAACCAAACACCCATGTCAGTTTGGTTGATGCAGGCATGCCCGGCATGTTGCCCGTAATAAATGAAAAGGCGGTTGAACAGGCAGTGCGGAGTGGTTTGGGCTTGAATGCCAAGATCAACACCTATTCGGTATTTGACCGAAAGAATTATTGGTACGCGGATCTACCTCAAGGCTATCAGATTTCACAGTACCTCCAACCTATCGTGGGAGAAGGCGTGGTCAGCGTCGACCTGGATGACGGCCGAACGGTCGATGTTGGAATAGAACGGCTGCATCTGGAACAGGATGCAGGAAAACTGATACATGATCAGCACCCACGAAAATCCCACGTAGATCTTAATCGGTCTGGCGTCGCGTTGATGGAAATTGTATCAAAACCAGATATTCGTTCCGCCGAACAGGCCGGCGCCTATGTGCGTAAGGTGCGTGCGATCTTGCGTTATCTGGGTTCCTGCGACGGCAATATGGAACAGGGCAGCATGCGGGCCGACGTCAACGTCTCTGTTCGCCGGCCGGGAGAGAGCTTGGGCACGCGGGCCGAGATCAAAAATGTGAACTCCATCCGATTTATGCAGCAGGCTATCTCCTTCGAAACAAAACGGCAGATCGACATTCTCGAAGAAGGTGGTTCGGTGGAGCAAGAAACTCGCCAATTCCACGCAGCCACGGGCACAACACGGACCATGCGTAACAAGGAAGAAGCTAACGACTATCGCTATTTTCCGGATCCAGATTTATTACCTTTGGAATTCACACAAGAATTTGTGGACCGTATCCGTACCGATCTGCCGGAATTACCAGATGCTAAAAAGCATCGTTATATGGACGAATTGGGTCTATCTGAACACGACGCGAAGGTCTTGGTCAGCGATCGCGATATTGCCGACTATTTTGAGGTGGTTGTCGAGGGACGTGAACCAAAAATCACGGCCAACTGGTTGCAGGGAGATCTTTTTGCTCAATTACGGAGAGCCGAGTTAGGAATTACTGACAGTCCGATCAGCGCTCTACAACTCGGTGATCTAATTGACCTGATCACTGACGGTACCATTTCAGGTAAAATTGCTAAGGATGTCTTGGTCATAATGTTCAATAGTGGCCGGGACGCGGCTGCCATTGTTGAAGAACGGGGTCTGAAACAGGTCACCGATACTGGCACTATTGAGGGCGAGATAGACAAGGTCCTCGCAGCTAATCCTGATAGAGTGACAGAGTACCATGACGGCAAGGAGAAAATTCTAGGGTGGTTCGTCGGGCAGGTCATGCAGACCACTAAGGGCAAGGCTAATCCACAAATGGTGAATCAGTTATTTCTCGAAAAACTCAAGACCTGACGATCGCGGTCCGCAAGGGATAGCCACCGACGGCATCATTGATAATGCTGACTAAATCTTCATCTCCACCCGTTATAGAAATGGTGGCCAGAGTACCGTAATTGGGGTGGGCATCCACTGATACCGCGATATGGCCCCGACCTGCGGCCAAAGCTGACAATTCTCGCTGCAAAAAGATACGGGCAGCTTCCATCCGAAGTGAGGGCTTAAATATCTTGCCCACCTGTGTCAGGGGCATTTCGTTAAGTGAATGCACTGCGACGGGGTTGGCGGCCCGTTCCTGAATGTGGTCCCGAACAAATGCCTTTATGGCCTCTTCATCGAAAGTCTTGCCCGGTTGCATCTGTACGAAAGCAACCGGCACTTCGCCCACTCGCCGGTCTGGCTGGCCTACGGCGGCGGCCAGTTCCACGCCGGGCGCCTGGTATAGGATTTCCTCGATTAGCACCGGGTCAATATTGTGGCCGCCGCGAATGATCAGATCCTTGGCTCGACCCGTATGCCAGATATAACCATCCGCATCCATGCGGGCTAGATCACCGGTGTTCAGCCAATCGTTTTCAACCCAGGCGTCTTGGTTATGGGCATCCTCCACGTAGCCTGTGATAACCTGGGGACCCTTAATCAAAATAACGCCAATTTCGTCGGTGTCGCATTCTCGCACGGAATGCCCATTTTCGTCTAATTGTGCGATCTTGATTTGCAAGTATGGCAACCGGACGCCAACCGAACCCACACGGTTTTCGCCATGCAGAGGATTCATGGTGGCGAAGCCGTGGGTCTCGGTCATACCCCAACCTTCAATTAGGGGAAAACCGAATTTTTCTGCCACGCCATTAGCGACTTCCAAAGGGAGGGTTGAGGCACCAACAATGCCGTTGCGCACAGTGTGCAAGTCCAAATGATCGCTAGGCAGGGTCAAAAGAGCGGCCCAACTCGCGGGAACCCCACCAAGGGTTGTTGCATTGAAGCGTGCTGCGTTGGCCAGAAAATCCCGAACCGTCACTGGATCGCGCAGTCCATTGGGATGCAATGTGATAATGGTGCCGCCCCGGCTCAGGGCGTACAGAGACGACACAATGGCGCCGCCCACATGAAACATGGGTATGCCGAGCAGACCGATGGACGGGTCTTGCGGACCTAACAGGAAATCCAGGCCGGCGCATTGCAGTAATTGGGCCTGATGATGGTGACGGGCTAGTTTCGGCGCGCCTGTCGTGCCACCAGTATGCAAATAAGCGCAGGTGTCATAGCCCTGGGGTTCACGGCCACTGACCAGGCGGTCATCCGGTTGCATGGAGATAGCCGTTTCGAAGTGTATGACGCCCGGATCCAGATCCTTACCTTCACCACCCAACTGGATCGTTATTAAATCTGGAATTTGTTCCCGGATAGCCTGAACCCGTGGCCAGGATGTACTTTCGATCGATGGATGGCAGCCGATCACAACTTTCGCTTTACCCGATCGCATAATGGCGACCAAATGATCAGTCTCCAGGAAAGAATTAACGGGATTGGCGATGCCGTTAGCGGCAGCGGCCCAAAGACAAATACTAGTTTCTGGAATTATTGGTAGTAGCAAAGTTACGGCGTCATCCTTACCGACGTTCAATTCATGCAGCAAGTTGGCAGTTTGGTGAATTTTGGCGATCAAATCCCGGTACAGGAGTATTTGCGGCTGCTCCTCGGCCGAACCTGTAAGCAGCTTCTTGAACGCAATCCGGTTCGGGTAGGTCGTCGCCGCGTCTTTGATCGCGTGATAGGTGCTTTGCGGCAGATTTAGATGAGAAAGTGGATTAACCTCGATTGCTTCAACATCGGCTAGGGTGCGAACTAATAATTCACCGGTCATGAACAGTTACCTTTGCATATCTATAAGCGGTGACTCCGCACACATCACAACTTAGGTGTCATCTTGGATCATGCCTAGGCCAAACCAGGTGCTGCCAATTTCTAAAGTACCCCGGTTCATATCGTCGGGTACCTGCCCTGAATTTTTTAACAGGAGCACCACATACATTCAGAACTTAACCTTGGGTTATGCCCTCACGACGTTAATATCCCAAAATAAACGATTTGATATGAATTCAGCAAAAACTTCGTGGCAAATAAATTCAATCTACCATATAACGCCTTATTATTGAGCAAACTTTTAAATTTTCGATTGCTGCCTATTTCATGAGCATTTTTTCCGGACAGACCATACACGATAAACCGGTAATTCTGGCCCCTATGTCAGGCATAACCGATCAACCCTTTCGACGTTTGGTAGTGGACTTTGGTGTGGACCTGGTGGTTAGCGAAATGATCTCCTCCGCCGGCTTTGTAGATGGCAGCCAGATTTCTAACGAACGAGCCCGGTGGGCGGCGGATGAGGGAGTTCGCGTCGTGCAACTGGCCGGGTGTAATATTGGACCTATTGCTCAGGCCGCCCGATTGAGCCAGGATCAAGGCGCAGACGTGAT
>CAJWZI010000096.1 GCA_913049615.1 uncultured Alphaproteobacteria bacterium
TGGACCCGCGAAGACGTAGTCGGAGCATCATTCTGCCGCTCCGTTGCCGGATAAGCCTTGGCGGTTTCTGCCATGTTGGTGTCCCCGTGAATGTTGTTTGTTATCCTAGTCTACTTCGGTCGGTTCTATTGATCTAGGCGTGCAATCTCCTTTGTTGCCATGTTATGAAGGACTAGATCGGAAAATCAGTGCGGAGATAAAGAGGTGGACGGCATTGGTGCAAGCGCGGATAATTTGGCTCGGTCAACAAGCGGTCGGCTAACAAATAAAGGAAAAATCACCGCGAAGAAGCGGGGCCTGCAGCTCAAGAACCATTTGCGCTTGGTTACTGCTACTTCGTTGTTTGATGGTCATGATGCGGCCATCAATGTGATGCGCCGCATGATTCAAGCGACGGGAGCAGAGGTTATTCATCTGGGACATAACCGTTCCGTCGAGGAGATTATTGACACCGCCATTGATGAAGATGTCCAGGGCATCGCCATAAGTTCCTACCAGGGCGGTCACATCGAATTTTTCGAATATATGATCGACTTGTTGAAAGATAGGGGTGCTGGTCACATTAAGGTCTTCGGCGGTGGTGGTGGGGTTATAGTGCCTGAAGAGGTCCGCGCACTGCACAAATACGGTGTTGCCCGCATTTACACGCCAGAGGACGGTCAGGCGATGGGCCTGACCGGCATGATCGAGGATCTGGTCAAGCGGGCTGATTTTGATCTTTCAAAAAAATTACCCAAGACTTTGGCGAAACTGAAAAAATGCGATCGGGGTGCACTGGCGCGCATTATCACCGGCATGGAAGCAGGCACTTTGTCCAGGGTCATGCGCAGAGATCTCGCTACTCTGGCCGAGGCAAAGGGCACAATACCTGTGGTTGGCATCACTGGCACAGGCGGTGCGGGAAAGTCCTCGCTGACTGACGAGTTTGTACGACGTTTTCGTACAGACCAACCAGACATGAAGATTGCAATATTGGCGGTGGATCCCTCTCGGCGGAAATCGGGTGGCGCATTGCTAGGTGATCGCATTCGCATGAACGCCATCGATAAATTCGCCGGTCACGGTTCTGTCTTTCTGCGCTCCCTAGCAACGCGAGGTTCGGGCAGCGAATTGGCAGCCTGTCTGCCTGGTGCAATCACAGCCTGTAAGGCTGCTGGATACGATCTTGTTCTTATAGAGACATCAGGTATCGGCCAAGGGGATGCGGCCATCGTGCCGTTCGTGGATGTCGTCATTTATGCCATGACACCAGAATACGGAGCTGCTAGCCAGCTGGAAAAAATCGATATGCTGGATTTTGCCGATCTGGTGGCGATCAACAAATTCGATCGCAGGGGCGCTAAGGATGCCTTCCGTGATGTGCGTAAGCAGTATCAGCGTAACCACGAATTGTTTGTCACACCGGTGGAAGAAATGCCGGTATTCGGTACTATTGCCTCCAAATTCAATGACGACGGTGTAACCGCCCTTTATCATAACATTTTGCTATCACTTGCTGATCGGGGTTTGGCGCAGTGGGCATCAGCGTTACCCGAAAACCCGTCTCGAACCTCATCCCGACTTAATTTCATAGTGCCCTCGGATCGGATCCAGTACCTAGCTGATATTGCCCGTGAGGTCAGGCACTATCATGAAGAAACCACTAGTCGGTCTAGTGCCGCGCGGGAGCGGCAGCAATTGTTGGCTTCGCATGATCTTTTGGCCTCGAATGGGGCGCCGAAATCGCATTTGATGCGCATGGATAGAATGGCCGCCGAACGCATAGCGGCCATTGGAGAAGAAGACCTAAAACTATTGGCGGCTTGGCCTAAAACCAAGGCGATTTATGAAGGGGAGGAATTTGTCACTAAAGTCCGTGGCAAGGAAATACGCAGCAGCTTGACGTCCACTACTATCTGCGGCACGGCGATCCCCAAGGTGGCACTACCCCGCTATAAGGATGAAGGCGAACTCCTACGTTGGATGCGTTCGGAAAACCTACCCGGCCATTTCCCTTATACTGCAGGCGTCTTTCCCTTCCGCCGTGAAGGGGAAGACCCTACACGTATGTTTGCGGGCGAAGGCGATCCCTTTCGAACTAACAAGCGCTTTAAGTTTGTCTCAAAGGAATCCGCTGCTAAGCGTCTATCTACAGCCTTTGATTCTGTAACTCTGTACGGAAACGATCCGGACTTGCGACCTGACATTTATGGCAAGGTTGGTAACTCGGGTGTCTCCATCGCCACACTTGATGATATGAAGGTGCTCTATGACGGCTTTGATCTTTGTCTGCCGTCCACGTCCGTTTCCATGACTATCAATGGCCCAGCACCTACTATCTTGGCTATGTTCGTCAATACAGCGATAGACCAACAACTTGATTCTTTTGAAACTGACAAGGGCCGCAAGCCAACTGAAAAGGACGCCGCAAAACTTCGTACCTGGGTGCACGAAAATGTGCGGGGCACTGTACAGGCCGATATCCTAAAAGAGGATCAAGGCCAGAATACCTGCCTGTTCTCCACAGAATTCAGCCTTAAAGTGATGGGCGATATTCAGGAGTATTTTATAGAGAACAACGTGCGGAATTTCTATTCCGTTTCTATATCTGGCTACCATATCGCCGAGGCGGGTGCTAACCCAATCTCGCAACTCGCTTTCACTCTAGCCAACGGTTTCACTTATGTGGAGAGTTATTTAGCCCGCGGCATGAAGATCGATGATTTTGCGCCAAACCTGTCTTTCTTCTTTTCCACGGGTATGGATCCGGAATACACCGTCCTGGGCCGTGTTGCCCGGCGCATCTGGGCCGTGACCATGCGCGAAAGGTACGGTGCGAAGGAACGCAGTCAGAAACTGAAATATCACACACAGACGTCAGGCAGATCTCTGCATGCCCAAGAATTTGCCTTCAACGATATCCGTACCACCCTGCAGGCCCTGGTGGCTAGCTATGACAATACAAATAGCCTGCACACAAATGCATACGATGAGGCCATCACCACGCCTTCCAAAGAATCCGTTCGCCGGGCTATGGCGATCCAGATGATAATTGGCAAGGAGTGGGGTCTGGCTAAGAACGAAAATCCCAACCAAGGTTCCTTCATTATCGAAGAGCTGACGGATTTAGTCGAGGAAGCCGTGTTGCAGGAATTTGAGCGGATCAGCGACCGCGGTGGCGTATTGGGAGCGATGGAAACAGGCTATCAGCGGGGTAAAATTCAGGATGAAAGTCTTTATTATGAAACCCTTAAACATGATGGCCGGTATCCTATCATCGGCGTCAATACGTTCATAAACCCTGAGCCTCCGCTGGAAAAGACGACGTTGGAGCTGGCTCGGTCATCGGAACGGGAAAAAAAATCACAACTCAGGCGCCTGGCGGCGTTCCACAAGCGTAACGCCAAGTCGGCACCGGCTATGTTGGAACGTCTAAAGGAAGCTGCCCGAAACGAAAAAAACGTGTTCGCCGTCCTGGTGGATGCGGTGCGAGTTTGCTCCTTGGGTCAGATTACCAACGCTCTGTTCGAAGTCGGCGGCCAATATCGCCGAAATATGTAGCAAGCTAGGGCGCCGGTTATTTTGCTAGCAGCCGGACCGATTTCGCTAATGTCACTACTTGGTTGACGAACCCTTGAAATCAGCATGCGGAGCGTTTCTGAGAGCGTGCCAAGCGGCATGGCCCTTCTGAAGTCCAGAATTACGCTGGCCGATTAGGCTGATACAACTGGTGAGATATTATTCAAGATCCAGCGAGAGATGGCCGTAATCTCGGCGTCTTGGTGTTGTTGGCCCATCACCTGGGCACCCACAGGCAGGCCGCCAACTGACATCAATGGCATAGTCACGCAAGGAGCGAACAACATGGAGCTGGGATAGTTGAATATGGCGTCACCCGTGGGCCGGTCGGCAAGGGGCAAGCCTTGGACATCTCCTGCCCAAATGGGCGCCGGGCCAGGACAGGATAGGGTAATTGCGGCATTAGCCAAGTGTGCAACCGTGTTGTGGCAGTGCTGGGCAACATCGCGGGTAATCAAAGCCGAGCGGTAGTCGTCGTGGCTCATCTCTTGTGCCAGTTTGAGATTGGCTTTGAAACGGTCCGAAACAAATTCTCCTTTGATTTCTATTAGGTTTTGTTGGGCCCAACGATTTTCCCATCGGGTGATGGCGCCACAAATTTCTCCAGCCTCAGCTATTTTCTGTTCCAGGGCCTCAACCAGGACGTGATCGCTACGGCGCAACAGTGTAACATCGGCCTGTTGCAGATTTTCCAACAAACCTTCAAAAGCGGATCTGGAGGATTGGTCCAACTCCGCCCAGCCGGCGCTTTCCAGCACGATCAAGCGTTCAGGTTTAACCGGGGCAGGGGGTTCGTCTGGGCCATATAGACCCTGGTATCCTCTGTCACCTCCCGCCCGTTTAGCAATTTCGATCGCCGATTGCCACATATCCTCGATACAATTAGCGTGCACGCCATGGGTGCTCATAGAAGTTGCCTGGCGTTCGCCACGATTGATGGCGCCCTGGGTGGGTTTTAAAGCTACGTTGCCGCAAAAGGCCGCCGGTCGGATGATCGAACCACCCACTTGGGTGCCGATCGCGGCCGGTACCATGCCCGCTGCTACCGCCGCAGCGGAACCGGACGACGATCCTCCGGGTGTCCGCTCAGGGTCAAAGGGGTTCGTGGTGGAACCGGGATGAGCACCCCCCAATTCCGCTGTCACGGTCTTACCAAAAACCACAGCGCCTGCCTGTCGCAGGGCCCAGACAGCGGCATTATCGTTTTTTGGGAAATTGCCGATGTAGGCCTCACATCCCATTTGAGTTGGCATGTCCTTGGTTTCCAGAAGATCCTTAATACTGATGGGTAGGCCGTCGATGGTCGATAAAATTCGGCCATCCTTGTACCGTTTCGTGGAGGCATCGGCTGCCTTGCGGGCGTTATCTTCGTTCAGATTTGCAAAGGCCTTAACTACCGGCTCTCTCACATTAATAACTTCCAGGCAACGTTCCAAATAATCCCTAGGTGTGTCGTTTCCATCCAAAAACGCAGGAACGGCATCATGAAATGTCAGTCCGCGAAAGGCGGTTAGATCGTAATTTGCCATCTAAATTTCCTCGCCGGCAATGCCCGCCGCGCGTAGTTGCGCGATCTCGGCGGCGCTTACACCAGCTTCAGAAAGGATTTCATCTGTGTTCTCGCCTAACCCAGGCGCCTGTCGGCGGACACTGGCAGGCGTCGCGCTAAATTGGGCAGCGTGGCAGGCTTGTCGAACGAGTCCGGCGACAGGGTGTTCCGATTGCTGAATGATTTCGCTAGCTCGGACCTGCGGATTTTCGATCAATTCCGTCCGAGTGATTACAGGAGCGCAAGCAACCCCTTCAGCGTCCAAGCGTTCCATCCAGTGGTCGTTGCCTTTGATCTTAAGCACGCCCTGGGTCAGTTCGACCCGATCGTCGAAATTTAGGTCGCGTAAGGCGGGCGTTGTGAACCTGGGATCTTCCAGCCATTCCGGTTTTTCTAAGGCACGGGTCAGGCCTGCCCATTGCTTATCTGTCATGACGGAAACGGCCAAGTGACCATCAGCTGTGACATAGATCAGATCATTGAAGGACGAAACACCTTTCTGGGGGAATGGCCGGTCCACAAAAGTTTGTCCACCCATGTCTGAAGACCAAAGAAATTGAACCATGGCGCCCAGCATGGAGAGATTGATGAATTGTCCCTGGCCTGTGCGTTCCCGCGCTAATAACGCGGCAGTGATGGCCTGGCTTGCCGTCAGGGCGGCAACCTTGTCGGCTAAGACCGTACGCACTAGACGGGGCCGCAGATTGTCGCCCCCCCCCTGGATTGAGGCCATACCGGAAACGGCCTGAACGATGGGATCGTAAACTGGTTTATGAACATAAGGCCCCTTTGAGCCAAATCCGGACATGGAGACATAAATTAGTTGGGGTGCAATGGGCCGGATTTCTTCTTCCGATATGCCCAGGCGTTCCACAACGCCGGGCCGAAAATTCTGCACTAGCACGTCGGCCTTAGTAGCCAGGCGATGCAGCACAGAGCGGCCCTGGTCATCTTTAAGGTCTAGGGTGATGGAGCGTTTGTTACGGTTGTTATTCAGGAATGACGCCGAAAATCCGCTATAATTGTTGGCTGTAGCCCGCACATGATCGCCGCGACCCCGGGTTTCCACCTTGATGACGTCGGCCCCTTGATCACCCAGCAACATGGTGGCAAATGGGCCGGCGATCATGGTGGTCAAGTCAATGATCTTATATCCTTCGAGCGGTCCGGCCATCATCTACTTCCCTATTCTCAACCAGCTAGTGTGTTTTCGCCGGAATTTTGCCAAAATCGTTTCGCCATGGCAATCAGAGACGATTTTTCTGGTTTGGTAATTGCCCTCAGATGAATTCTTCTCTAAAGAATTGGCCA
>CAJWZI010000097.1 GCA_913049615.1 uncultured Alphaproteobacteria bacterium
TCCGCCAGCACGGCCCGGCCAACCGCGCAGGCGATGGGCGAAGCGGAATAAGTATGCCCATGCATGAAGCCTCCTGCATCTTCTACTGTGCCGATAATTTTGCTCGAGGTCAGGCAGGCGCCTAGGGGAATGTAGCCGGACGCCAGCCCCTTGGCCAAGGCCACAAGGTCAGGCGTGACATTCCAATGTTCGGCGGAGAGATACCTTCCACTGCGTCCGGCCCCGCTCATCACTTCATCGAATATCAGCAGCACGTCATATTCATCGCAGATGTCCCGGACCCGCGTATAGTAGATATCCGGCGCGGTCAAAGCGGCGGTGGCTGCACCGCCGATAGGCTCCATAATGAAGGCTAGGACGGTCTCCGGCCCCTGGTGAATGATCTCAGTTTCCAGAGCATTGGCGAAACGAAGGGCGGCCTCGTCTTCGGTCTCACCAGCTGGGCGGTATCGGCAGAATGGCGCGGGAATTTTAGGCATGTTGACCATCATGGGTGCGAACATGGAAAAACCGGCTGGATCGCCGGTTAGTGATAAGGCGCCTAACGTGGTTCCGTGATAGGAGGGCAGGCGGGATATCACCTTGTAGCGTGTTGCTTCGCCAATCGCGAGGGCGTATTGCCTGGCCAGCTTTATACAGGCCTCCACCGCTTCCGAACCGCCGGAAGTGAAGAATACCTGATCCAGTCCGTCCGGGCATAGACCCACGATTTCCCTGGCTAGAGATTCCGCTGGCTCGTTCAGGAAATGTGATCTGAAGGCATAGGAGACCTTCTCCGCCTGGGCCGACATGGCTTCCCGCACACGGGCGTTGCCGTGGCCGATATTGGCAGTTTGCGGACCAGAACAGGCATCGATATAGCGTTTTCCGTCTTGATCCCAAAGATAGATCCCATCGCCCCGGTCAATCACAGGGCGGTCAGGCGTTGGCCAGAAGAACATGGCGGAGTGCTGATTATCACCAAGTGTGGGGGCGGTGCTGGACATGACTGGCTCCGATATCTGATATGCGCTTTCCTATGATGCGTCTATTGGGTTAGGTAAGGGAAGAGGAGAGGTTCTTAATGCAAGCGGAACAGCTGGGCGAAATGTATGCAGCGCGGATCTCCGCCCTGGTAATGCCGGCAGGCATGCGGTGTACCATTTAGTGCACTATCATCAGCGGTGATAAATCGTTTTAGAATCTAGTGGGGTTAAAAAATTGCAGGAAACCACCGAACATACTGAGTTGCGTCGCACGGTTGCCAACATCGTTGAGAACGAAATCAATCCGTTCGTGGATGATTGGGAAGAGGCAGAAATGATGCCTCTTCACGAAATCTGCAAGAAGATGGGACAGGCGGGTGTTTTAGGCATTTCTAAACCGGCCGAATTCGGTGGTATGGAACTGGATTATTCCTTCGAGGTCGCTTTCGCCGAGGAAATGGGCCATGCCAAGGCCCAAGGGGTTTCCACCGCCATTGGCGTGCAATCGAATATGGCGACGCCGGCATTGGCCGTTCATGGCAGCGACGAATTGCGCCGGGACTACCTGGCCCCTGCCATTGCTGGCGACATGGTGAGCTGCATAGGGGTTACGGAACAGGGATCAGGCTCAGATGTCTCGTCGGTCAAATCTTTCGCTCGCAAGGACGGCGGCGACTACATCATCAATGGCGATAAGTTGTACATCTCCAACTCCATGCAGGCAGATTGGATGTGCATGCTATGCAATACGGACGAGGACAACGGCCCCCACGGCAACAAAACCTTGATCGTGGTGGAATTGGAGGCACCTGGCATATCAAGACAAAAACTGAAAAAACTTGGCCTACACTGTTCCGATACGGGCCATATTCATTTCGATGATGTTCGCGTGCCTAAGCGCAACCGCATCGGTGAGGAAGGCCGCGGCTTCACATATCAGATGGAGCAATTTCAGGAAGAGCGCCTTTACGCCGTAGCCCGCACGGTGACGTTTCTTGAAGATGCCCTAGAGGAAACCATCGACTACACCCGCCAGCGCACAGCATTTGGTCGGCCGATCCTGGAAAATCAAGTCATGCATTACAAAATGGCTGAGATGCAGTCCCAACTGGAAGCCATCCGTGCCCTGCTGTATCGTGCAACGGAGCAATATGTAGACGGCGGCAACGTGACCAAGCTGGCGTCCATGTGCAAATACCTTGTCGGCGTCGCTGCCTCGGAAATGCCAGCCCAGATGCTGCAATTCTGGGGCGGGCAGGGTTATATGGCTGAGAACCGGATCTCCCGCGTTTTCCGAGATATGAAGTTGGTCAGCATTGGTGGTGGCGCCAACGAGGTGATGTTGCAAATCGTTGCCAAAGAAATGGGTATACTACCACGGCGTAATCGATGAAGGCATATTATGGAAGCGTGCCGTCGCATTGGAACAACTCGATTGATAGATCAGCCCCGAAGATATTCTCGCGATGGTTGGAATTCATGCCTTTTGTCGTTGCAATGGTCTCCTGATTTCCTGGTAGCGCGAGGTTATGAATGGGTTGAGCTGTAAATATTATGACCTTCGAAAATATTCGATACGAAATAGTAGACCACATCGCGGTCATTGGACTGAACCGGCGGCCCGTCAATGCCCTGAGCCTAGAATTTATTGATGAGATCATTGCCGCCCTGCGCCAGGCTGGCGAGGATGACAAAGTCCGCGTCGTCATTATTAAATCAGAACTTGACGACATATTTTGCGCTGGCCTCGAGATGTCAGCGGTCAAGGGCGTGGACGGCCAAGGCATGCGCAGCTTTTTGGAAAGGCTGTATCTCGAGCTGAACGATGTGCAATATCGTTTGGGTAAACCGTCGATCGCTGCCGTCGAGGGCGCTGCAAGGGCCGGCGGCATGACTGTCGCGGTGTCATGCAACATGGTAATTGCTGGGGAAAGTGCAAGTTTTGGCTACCCGGAAATCAATGTTGGCCTAATCCCAGCCTTGCATTTTGTCCATTTGCCACGTGTAGCGGGTCGGCATCGTGCCTTTGAATATCTGTTCACAGGCGATGATTTCGGTGCGGTCGTGGCGGCCGATTTGGGCATCGTCAATCATGTATTGCCGGACGGCCAGGTCATGGACAAGGCCATCGAACTGGCAGGCAAGCTGGCGGATAAATCTCCGGTGGTTATGAAATTGGGGCGCGACGCCTATATGCGGGCCGTCGATGAGGACTACCGCCGTGCCGTGGAGAATGTAGCTGAAACCATGTGTAATGTGGTCGCGACAGAAGATTCTGCGGAAGGGTTGGCCGCGTTCATGGAAAAACGTCCGCCTAAATGGCAGGACCCTAGTTGATGACGGAATCTGATGGCGTTGGGAATGATTTGACACCCGAGGCGATGATTGAGCGGGCGAGGGCGATGATCCCCGTTCTGCGGCAGCGCGCCAATGATTGTGAGGCATTGCGCAGGGTGCCGGATGAAACGGTCCGAGATTTTCTGGAGGCAGGTTTTTTTCGGATAATTCAGCCTAAACGTTTTGGTGGTTATGAATTTGATCTACCGACTTTGGTCCGTTGTATGATTGAGATCTCCCGAGGCTGTGGTAGCAGTGGCTGGGTCCTGAGCCTGACGTCGGCGCATACTTGGTGGGCCGCGCAATATGAACCGGAAGCACAGGAAGAATTGTTTGCTGATGACGGTGACCTGCGTTTTCCCCTGATTTTTGCACCAACCGGCACTGCTACGCCCGTGGATGGCGGTTACGACTTGAACGGTGTCTGGAACTACGCCTCTGGCTGTGACCTGAGCAATTGGCTTGCCGTCAACGCCATCGTCCCGGACCCGAATGGCGGCAAAGTGCCCTTGGATCTAGTGGTTTGTATCTTCCGCCAAGACGACTTTGAAATCATCGATAACTGGCACGTAATGGGTTTGCGGGGCACTGGTAGCAAGCAGGCCGTTGTCAAATCCCTGCGTATTCCGAATCGGCGGGCCCTATCGCTAAATGCCCTGGACAATGGGCCGCCGCCCGGCCTGGTGTTGCACGACAATCCGTTTTACGGCGGTCCAGCCTCACCGATCTTTTTTGCTGAGATTGCCGCTGTCGCAGTGGGTATTGCCAAAGGCGCTATCGATATTTTCAAGGAACGAGCGTGGACAAAGTCCAGCGCCTTTAGACCCGGAGAGAAACTTTTCGAGAACGCAGGGATACAGCGAAGATTGGCAGAGTCGACGTCTGAACTGGACGCGGCAGAGGCCATGTTGTTGGCCGAGGCAAACGCCTACATGGTGCTTGTTGGACAGCGCATTCCCAACGGTCAAACCGTTACCATCGAAGAACGCGGGCGTATGCAATTACAGTTACAGCACGCTGTGGAGATGTCGGCCAACGTCGTTAATTCTCTTTTCGTGGCGGGTGGCAGCAGTGCTCTGAACGAAGGTGAACCCATGCAGCGCTGCTTCCGTGATATCAGCGCACTGCGCACACATTACCTGATGGATGGAGATCGATTGCGAGAAAACTGGGGACGGATGGCTTTCGGCCTTGAGCCGCTGCATCGCACGCCCGGTTTATAATTCAGGGCAAACCGAAGGTATGCGATAGACAGTGGCTGTCTCAACTGGGTAGTTGGTCTTGCTCCTTGACCCTGAGTCCGCCGCTTCGCAGACGCAGCCAGATCCGGCTCGGGTGGAACGTGCTCACTTATGCAATTGATTGGACAGCTTGGCTGCATATGATCAATGAAGGCACTACCCTTCATGGCCCTTGCGGTGAAGGTAACGGCGCCTATATTGCCTGCTATGTTGATGGATGCTGAACTGCAAGAAATGTTTTTGAACGGTGTCTGCCTGGATGGGGTGACGCCAGGTGGCCGCGTAGTCGTCGCCATGTCGGGTGGCGTGGATTCCTCCGTGTGCGCCGCCCTTTGCCAGCGTGCTGGCTATGACGTGGTAGGAATTACGTTGCAACTATACGATTACGGTCAGGCCATCCAGCGCACCGGAGCTTGTTGCGCCGGCGCTGATATTTACGACGCCAAGCAGGTCGCCTCGGGTCTTGGAATAGCGCACTACGTTCTGGACTACGAGGACCGATTTCGCGCCACCGTAATCGATGAATTTATCGATGATTATCTGGCGGGTTCGACGCCCATCCCCTGCATTCGCTGTAATCAGACGGTGAAGTTTGAAGACCTCCTGGCGACGGCGCGCGATCTTGAAGCAGAGGCTTTAATAACCGGCCACTACGTCCGCCGCGTCACTAGGCAGATGCGCGCCGAACTGCACAGGGCGGTCGACCCACAGCGGGACCAGAGTTACTTTCTGTTCGCGACGAGCATGGCACAATTGGATTTCTTGCGATTTCCCTTGGGGCATCTGGAGGACAAGTCCTCGACACGGGCCCTTGCGGATGTTTTTGGCCTGCCAGTGGCGTCCAAACCGGACAGTCAGGATATTTGTTTTGTGCCCGACGGAAACTATGGCCAGTTGATTGATCGATTGCGTCCCGGAGCGGCGGAACCTGGCGACATTGTTGATCAAGACGGCCGGGTGCTGGGTCGTCATCACGGCATAGTTCATTTCACGGTAGGTCAACGGCGTGGTCTTGGTTTGTCCGGGCCCGAGCCGCTATATGTCTTGAAGCTGGACGCAACGCTGGGACAAGTTGTGGTCGGCCCCAAGGCGGCCTTGGGTCGACGCCACATCCCAATTCGCGATGCCAATTGGCTTGACCACCTGCCGCCTATGGATGGCCGACAAGTGCGGGCACAAATCCGTTCGACCCATTCTCCCATCCCAGCTCAACTAGCAGTTGTCGAAGGCGGCGTGTGCGCTGTTGAGCTGATGTCCGCGCAGGAAGCCGTGGCACCTGGCCAGGCCTGTGTCATTTATGATGGTGAACGAGTGCTGGGTGGAGGCTGGATCGCGCGCGCAATGGGTTAGCGCAAATCTTTCATCAACGGCAGCACTTCCTCTGCAAATCGAATGAATTGCTTGTTCCGGTCCTCGTAAGGACCAACAAAATCCATGATAATGTGGCGTACGCCTGCTTCGTGGAACTCTAGCAAGCGTTCCGCAACGTCCTGGGGGCGACCTAAGGCGCAGTACTTTTTCGCTGGTTCGCGGAAATCCATGGCATAGCGCACGCTCAAGGTTTCCGCCGCCTTGTCTAAAGCGCCTTCATAGGTATCGTCCACAGTGGCGAACAGTAAATGACCGGTGCTAAACGGCCGGCTGGCTTCATCCGACGCTGCGTCATGGATACGATCCAGAGACTCCTTGTACATTTGTGGTGTTACCACATAGCTCAGCCAGCCGTCGGCCATTTTTCCAGCCCGATACAACGCCGATTTTGACCGTCCGCCGCACCATATCGGCGGGCCGCCGGCTTGGCGAGCGGAAGGAGACATCGTCAGTTCGGGGAAGGAGAAATATTTACCTTCGTGAGAGACT
>CAJWZI010000098.1 GCA_913049615.1 uncultured Alphaproteobacteria bacterium
TGTCGGGCAGTGCCTTCAGTACAGTCTTGGTGGTCAAGTCCGAAGATTTAACCGTCGAGGGGACACTGAAACTATGGGAGCGGGCGACCGATACTGGTCGGCGTAGTCATGCGTATTTTTGCCCTGATTGCGGCAACAGAATTTATCACCAAGACCCTGATAAACCCCACATCATACGCATTCGTTCCGGATCACTGGATCAGCCCGAAATTCCAGAACCTCGAATTCATGTGTTTGCTGAACGAACGCAATCTTGGCTTCAATTTGCGGAAGGCGCTATCAAATACGAGAGGCAACCGCTTGATGCAGAAGAACTTTATGAAACGTTGACCGACATAGCTGAGTAAACACAGTAAAATTGGGCTCACCAACAATCAAAGACTTCCCCACCGATCCGATTGAGGTGGAGTGTAAGAAGTGTGGCCGCCAGGGGCGTTATCGGAAGGCGGCGTTGATTAAAAAATACGGCAGTGACATCGTATTGCCGAATCTGTATTAGGCGACTGTGACGAAGCAAATTCTTTGATTTGAATACGATATAGGAGGGATACATGAACGAAGCAATCAAGGTATTTTGGCAGCCTCATTGAACGAGCTGTCTCAGGGTAAAAGACTACCTGTCGGTCCGTGGGATCGAATTCGATTCGATTAACGTACTGGAAGACAGCGGGATGGAGGAGTTGCGCCGGATCGGCGCACGTACTGTGCCCGTCGTTTCCAGGGGTAAAAAATTTGTATTTGCCCAAGTCATAAGGGATGTCGTCGATTTCCTGGAATTGGAGGATGATACCACCCCAGAATTGTCGCCAGCACAACTGGCCCAACGCTATGACTATATTTTGCAAACAGCAATCCGCCTGATCAGACAAATGCCTGACGATCGTCTACACGATGAACTGCCGAACCGTCCACGCTCGTGGCGTGTGTTGATGCATCACGTTTTCCAAATTCCGATAGCATTTCTCAATATGGAGGAGAAGGGTGAGACATTGACCTATGAGACTATGATTGCGCCTCCACCGGAAAATTTGATTACTAGTGCCGATATCGCCGACTTCGGCGAGGTGGTGAGAAAACGTTTTAGTTCTTGGTGGAATGAGGCCGAAGGCAAGGATTTTGCCAGCGACGTACCGACTTATTTTGGGTCAACCACACGGCATGAGATGCTGGAGCGAACCGTATGGCATTCGACGCAGCATGTTCGCCAGGTCCACTCCCTTTTAGAACAGGCCGGTGTAATCCCAGATCAACCACTGACCACGGAGGACATTCAAGGTCTGCCGTTGACCGAGAAGGTTTGGGACGAAACTTAGTTGAGCTAGATGCACCAATGTATCCCTCTTTTGTATTAGTAGACGGCACCACGACTGCACTCCCGCCCCACTTGTTTAGGCGAGACGATGAGGCTGACGATGCAAATTTCTATGCCGTTCCCCGGCTCGTTACACATATTGACGATGAGGCTTGCGCAGCACTTACTGGGTATTACTGTGGCGTATTGTCATCAGGTGCTTCCGTCCTCGACCTCATGTCGAGTTGTGTTTCCCACTTTCCGTCTAACACGTCGTATGCGGAAGTGGTTGGTGTGGGGATGAACCACATCGAGTTGCAGGAGAATTCCCAGCTAACTCGTTACCTTGTTCACAACCTCAATCGGGATTTCAGCCTCCCCTTTGAAGACAATTCATTTGATGCCTGCACACTTGCCGTTTCTATTCAATATTTAGTCCACCCGGTTGACGTGTTTCGTGAAGTTGGCCGGGTTCTCAAGCACGGTGCGTCAATGATCGTCTCGTATTCGAACAGATTATTCCCAACCAAAGCGGTTATGATTTGGAAAATGCTCGACAACACGAACCACGGTCGCCTTGTTGCTCATTATTTTGAAACGTCGGATTGTTTTGATACCGCCAAAATTGAGAATATCAGTCCCAATCCAGGTATTTCGGACCCGTTGTACGTCGTCGTTGCGGATTGCGCTATAAACTCTCCCGCAGTCTAATCAAACGTTACCACCAGCGCAGCAGACCTGAATGACAAGATAAAATGCTAAAATTCGTCGCGTATGTGCTCCGACCGCAACTCTTATTGTAGTTACTATTGCGATGAAATTTTATCAAAGGTACTTGTGAACTTAGGCAAACTGCTGAGTGGAAATTGCCGGGTGGTAAATTGGTTGGATGATATTTCCAGCCGGGTCCTTGATGTGGAAACTGCGCGCTCCGTCTGCATGATCATGCGGCTGGTCAATCACTGGCACATCTATGGATTTGAAATAGTCGTGCCAGGCATCTACGGATTCTTTGCTCTCCACGATGAATCCATAGTGATCAAAGACGCCGCCGTCGTTCGGTTCCGAGTCGGAACGCGCCAACGACAAATTGTCATTTCCACAGGTGAGATAAACAAGGTTGTCGTTTGCGCGATTGAGAAGCTTCATACCCATTACATCGATATAAAACTTCTCGCACTCTTCCATGTTTTTCACCCTAAAGGCAATGTGGCGAATACCGCGAAAATTGGGTGGACGTGTCTTCATCTATACGCTCCAAATTTGTTCCGACAGGTTTGAAGTTAGCGACTACGATAGCAAAATATAACACCGAAGTTCATAGAAGGCGTTATAGGCTCTTCAATAGACTTTTGGCCACACCCCGCTACCGCAGGTTGACTTGAGATTTGTTTCAGCCAAAGAGTTTCCTCTACTTCCATTAGGATCCCGTTTGGTCGGTCTATTTTGTCCAAATCAGGCGATTTCCGCAGGGTCATACGCTAGGCCCGCCGCGTTATAGCCACCATCGACATTCAGTATATGCCCGGTAATCCATTCGCATTCGTCCGAGGCCAAGAACAATGCTGCATTGGCGACCGCCTTGATCGAACCATAACGTCCAACGGGAATTCGGTCGAGATAGCCCCGTTTGCGCGTTGGTCCATGAATACTTATGCCCGTTTCAATTGGTCCCGGTGCAATAGCGTTTACCATCACGCCCATACTGGACAGTTCCACAGCCATAACTTTACATACATGCATTACTGCCGCCTTGGATGCACCATAGGCGATGCCGCCCATATTGCCGCGTTGGCCGGAGATTGAACCAATTTGAATTATGCGCCCGCTTTCTTGCGCTACCATATGTCGCGCCGCCGCCTTAGCGGTCAGAAAAGAACCAGTGAGATTGATGTCCAGCACCCGCTGCCAGTCCTCCAGGCTAGTTTCTAAGGCTAGCCGGTGCAGCGCGATCCCAGCATTGTTGACCGCGATATCGATACGACCATAACGCTGAATGGTCTCGTCCACCTGAGCTTCACAATCGCCTATATCTGCTACGTTGGCTGCTAAAGCGTTCGCCGTGCCACCGTTCTTAGTGATTCCTGTAACTGTGAATTCGGCCTTTTCGAGGTCGAGGTCCGTACACAGTACACATGCGCCCTCGGCAGCAAATCGTTTTGCGATTGCGCTGCCAAGTCCACCACCAGCTCCGGTCACCAAGGCCGCTTTACCCTTCAGTTTCATTCTTGTCGTCCTCACAATGTTGCAGGCAGACTTAGCATGCCTTAGCGTTCGATGGCTTGACTCGGGATGGACTAACCATGCGAATTTCACACCTTGAACACTTTCTGATCATAGCGGACGACATCGAGAAAACCACGTCTTGGTATGTGGATAATCTTGGATTTTGTGTGGGTGAGACACCGGACTTCGGCGTCCCGGTCAATTGGCTCTACCTGGGCGACAGGGATGTCATTCACGTCGCGCAATCTAACGTTAGCAATAGTTCGAAACGGCCAGTCGCCACGCGGTCCGAGATCACCAAGGGTGGCCACCCGATCCATCACGTAGCTTTCAGGGCCAGCGGCCTAGACGAGACCCTAGTCCATTTGCAAGCGAACGGCATTGAATACGTGGAACAGCAGGCCAGTGGCCAGAACGTCTATCAGGTCTTCCTGCAAGACCCCAACGGCATCACTGTGGAACTCAATTTTCCGGCCGAGGAGGCTGCCGGACGGCAGGCACCAAGGCTGGCCCTGACGTTGGGCGAGGACAATTAGCTGCGCGCCTTCTTGTCTAAAGTTGGGTTTTGTACTTCCTCACGCAATAAAATCTTCTAAGTTTAGGGACTTTGAATTTGATGTTAATCGGTAGACCCCATCGTCCGTGACCACGACAGTGTCCTCGCATAAGAAGCCCATGACGCCTTGGATGTAGTATCCAACCTCAATGGAAAATGTCATACCAGCCTCGAGACCACCGTCCACTGCTGGCATCAGAAAGGCTGAAGATTCCGGGTCGGCCAGGGTTATGATCGGTGGGTCATAAACCGAGACGCCAATACCATGGCCACAATGGAAGCGTTCGAAATTCTCTAAACCAAGTTTTCGGCCTGGTGCCATGGCCGCTTTGTAGACATCACGCACATCGACACCAGGACGCATAAGAGCCACCGCATCGTCGACGCCTTGGGCCATGGCTTCCCAGGTCCGGCTCTGCTCTCTGTTTGGCGTGCCCAAAACCACGGCACGGGCATTATCAGCATGGTAATATTCATAGGTGCAGCCGATATCATAGCGGATTAAGTCACCGGCCTTGATAATTTTATCGGAGGCGAGCGCATGTGGCTGCGACGTTCGACTGCCGCTCCCAAGAATGCAAAATGTCGAGCGTCCGCCTTCGGCTGTGACGACACTGTGATACCTGTCGATCACCTCCCGTTCCGTCGTACCGGGCCTAAGCTCTCGAAGAGCGGATTTTATGGCTATCTCGGTAATGGCCGAGGCACGGGTCAGCCTTTCGATCTCGTCAGGGGTTTTGACCATGCGCACTTCCCACCAGATCGCATTGGCATAGACAATATCCACGTTAGGTAGTCGTTGTTGTAGTTCCCACCAAAACATGGGTGAGATACCGCTTTCGTCTATTCCGATACGGGCTTTTGTTAGTCCGCGGCTCTCAATCGCGGCGACAAGGCCATCCAATGCCCGGCCAACATGATGTGCACGCTCTGATAGTTCCTTGGCGGCGCGCCCAATGTCGTCCATGGCGTCCATTTGAGCCGGCCCACGGGGGAATGGACTGAACAGGTAAATGTCATCTACCCAGACATCGCCATCGACGATGGCGTCTAATTCGAGACTCGGGGCGATCAATGAAGCGTCGGGTGCGTGTCCCGGCGAGAACAGAGAGTAGAGTTGGAAACCCTTGTTCAACCAGTGGGTTACGCATTCATAATTGGTTGCATAGAGAACGTTGTCCGGTGAAGCCGCCACGATGGCATCCAGACCATGGCGCTGCATGACTAATTCGGCACGTGCTCGGTTAAACAGCATTCGACGCTCTCCCCCGAATGACCGGAAAGTTGGCAGAACCAGGAATAACGGCAACATTGAACATGAGGAACAATAGCACGCCATCAACACGGCAACATCCTGTCCATTCGAAGAGTGTGTGCCGCTTTCTAACCGTCATGAAACGCTGCGGTGGCGGTGGGTGCCTATATGATATTTGGTGGGCCTTCACGGCGAAGCATTTTTTTCAGAAGCACGGGGCCTCGGCCTTTCTTGCGCTGAACCTCATACTTCATTTGCTGATCTATGGGTAATCACCCATTTCTCGATTTTTAGTACTTCCAACTCCAGTTCAAATCTTTCTTGATCAGATTGTACCTTGCTTGCTCGGATAAAACCTCTGTAGAACCGTAGTAGAAATCCATGAAAGCCCAGCCACCCAGAAATACGGACAGTACGAGCGTTCCCAGTAGGGTGGCAACGCGAGCCATATAGGCAAAATTGTGCAAGGCACTCCCTTTGATTGTTCGTAGTTGTTGTTCTACCCTGCGGGCATCATCCTGCGATCGCTCCCAGGTTAGGTAGGCCTCTAAGCGGTCCTTATGCACTCCCGCGTTTTTGTCGGGTGTGCCGTGGGGCGAATGATCAGGAAACAGCAGGCCCTTCAAATATGCCAAAATTATGAAGGCAATAAAGGACCCGCAGCCAACCGACAAAACTATATAGAAAGCCGTGTTAGCAAATGGTCCGCCAAAGGGTACTGTCCAAATGGCCAGCGGGGTGATGACGACGATAAGACCCAATAGGGTCATGACACCTTCGTACAATCCACGGGCCATTTGGTTGGCGATGGTTAGTGGTTCATTAGTCCGTCTCAACCTGGAATCTCCATGCTCTAACATATTTTATGCCCGTAACTGGCCTGTCCCACGACAAACGACGTACGCCTTGCCATTGGCTTGAGCGATACCTTTTATTCTAACTATTCTGTCCCAATCAATGTCTCGCCCGTCAAATCAAAGGCTATTTTGTAACCTAAACACATCTTTAATCTCAAGGGGTTGCACCGTCGATACCGCGCGCCGTCTCTAGGACCCGCCTGA
>CAJWZI010000099.1 GCA_913049615.1 uncultured Alphaproteobacteria bacterium
CCGGACCAGTTTCGCCCGGCTGGGAATGGGCGTCGGATCGCCAAAAATGGCCTGATCGACGCCCGCCATTAGATAGGGAGAATGATAGGCCGCCCGGCCGATCATGACGCCGTCTACATGTTCTAAATGTTTGTGGCATTGCTCCAGTGTTTCAATGCCGCCGTTGATGACGATTTCAAGCTCCGGATAATCCACTTTTAGTCGGTAAACCCGTTCGTAGTTCAGGGGTGGGATCTCCCGGTTTTGTTTTGGGCTGAGGCCAGACAGACAAGCCTTTCGGGCGTGTACTATAAAATTTTGGCATCCCGCCGTGGCTACCGTGTCGACGAACCTGCAAAGGAAGTCGTAGCTGTCAAGATCATCAATGCCAATTCGGGATTTGACAGTAATAGGTATATCCACGGCCTTGTGCATGGTGCGGACCATCGTTGCGACTAAACCTGGTTCTTCCATCAGGCAGGCACCAAAACGCCCTGACTGCACACGGTCGCTGGGACAACCTACGTTAATGTTGACCTCGTCATAGCCAAATTCCTGGCCGATCTCTGCCGCCAGAGCCATGCGATCCGGATCCGCACCCCCTAGCTGAAGAGCGATGGGATGTTCTTCATTTGAAAATCCCAGTAGGCGTTCTCGGTTGCCATGGATCACTGCCTCCGCCGTGACCATTTCCGTGTACAGGAACGCCCGCCGGCTGATCTGACGTAGAAAATATCGCTCGTGCCGATCTGTATATTCCATCATCGGCGCAATCGAAAACCGGCACTTCAAGCCCACAAGCTTTACCCTTCGAAAACCGACCTTAGCACGCCGGCGGTGTGATCAATCGCGACTAGGGCTTGATCTACCTTGGCGCCCATGCGGACAAAGCCATGTACCATTCCCTTGTAGCATTTGTACTCTACTTCTACGCCGGCTTTGGCCAGTTTCTCGGCGTACAGGCACCCTTCATCGCGTAATGGGTCAAATTCGGCGGTTAGCATCCAGGTTCGCGGCAGGTCGGTATGGTGTTTGGCGAGAAGCGGTGAGGCGCGCGGGTCAGTTCGCGCCTCCCGGTCCGGCAGATACAGGTCGTTGAAACGTTCTATCGCTTTGCTGGTTAGCAGGTAACCCTCGCCGTTTTCCACCTTGGATTTAGTGTCCGCGTCCAGATGAACCACCGGATAGATCAGCACCTGAAGGCGCAGCGAGATGCCCTTGGGCGCATCCCGGAGGGCAATGGCGACCGAGGCCGCAAGGTTGCCACCCGCACTGTCGCCCACCACGGCCATCCGGGCGGGGTCACCACCTATTTTTGCAGCGTTCGTTCCAACCCACCGGGTGGCGGCTATGCAATCCTCCAATCCGGCAGGAAATTTGTTCTCGGGCGCCAGACGGTAGTCCACGGATACGACGATGCATTCCGCCGCCTGAGCCAAATACCGGCATATATGGTCGTGACTATTCAGCGAGCCAATAACCCAGCCGCCACCATGAAAAAAAATGGCGACGCCTAAGGATTGTGCCGTTGATACGGGGGTATAGATACGGACTGGTAAATTATTACCGTTTGGGCCTGGAATATTGCGATCTTCAACACTATCCAAGTCACCTACACTGTGTCGGTAGACCACAGTGCTCGCCTCATATTCCTTACGGGCGACGAGATGGTCGCTATTCTCCAGAGGTGAGCCGCCAGCAGCGTTGGCCGTAGCAATAATCACTGCACATTGCGGGTCCAGTCCCATGGCACCTCCTTCCTGTTCTCTTATTAATCAGTTCATCGAACCAGAATCTGGCTCACCAATCAGGAAATTCCCTTGACCGCAGTCTCGGATTTTGGTGGATGACGCCTTTCGCCGGCATAGTCAATACCCGAATTCTCGAATTACTCGACGTTTTGGCGGATCATAATCTTGCTCATGCCCTAGCCATATTTTACGGAATTTTAGTCATACTAGAATGCGCAGTGGCCACAAGCAGACTGGACGTAAGCTCGTTGACGGGACAAACTTACAGAGTATTTCCGACTACGAGCGATATTGAATCATGAGAGACTGTGATCTGGAAGAGGCGACGCCACGACTAATCACGAATTTCGGTGGTCGCTCCGAGTGCAGCTTGGATGTTGGGCTTACACCACCTGGTAGAATTGGCTGATGCGGGTCGACCGCGTGCCTATGTTAGAAAATGAAATGCTGATCGATAACTGGAGCTAAGGATAAATGAATCAGGGCAAATGGCGGATTGGCGATGTGACAGTGACCCGCGTAGTGGAAATCGAGGCAACGGGCGGTATGAGCCGCGTCATTCCCGATGCAAAAAGGGAGCGTTTGAAGGAAATTCCGTGGATGTATCCCCATTTCGCCGACGAAAACGGTCGCATGCGCGGTGCTATCCATGCCTTGATTGTAGAGGCCCCTGACCGCACCATTATGGTGGATACCTGCGTTGGCAATGACAAGGAACGTGGAAACCCGGCCTGGAACCAGCTGCAGACGGCGTTTTTGGATGATATGGAGAAGGCCGGTTACGTCCTGGACGCTATAGACAACGTGCTTTGTACGCACCTGCACATAGACCACGTAGGATGGAATACCATGTTGGTGGATGGTAAATGGGTGCCGACATTTCCCAAGGCACGGTACCTTATCGGGCAGGTTGAATTTGCTCATTGGCAGGCGGACACGGATTTAGATCAGACGGCAGTGATGGCAGATTCCGTCTTGCCGGTGTTCGATGCCAATTTGGTTGATCTGGTTGAAACGGACCATCAAATTTCCGATGAAATCAGCCTGATGCCCACGGTCGGGCATACGCCTGGTCATGTATCGGTCATGATCAGAAGTAATGGTGAAGAAGCCATGATTACGGGTGATTTCATCCATCACCCGTGCCAATTCGCCCACCCAGAATGGTCGTCTTCCTTTGATACTGACCCAGTGCAGTCGGCGCAGACCCGACGCGAAGTATTCGATAGGTATGCCGATACCCCCACTCTGATCATCGGGACACATTTCGCTACGCCCACAGCCGGACATCTGAAGCGCGACGGCGACGCATATCGCCTTGACGTCTAGGGATCCGGGGCATGAGTTTTGAACGCCCCTACGAGGGCATCAAGATTGTTGACATGAGCCAGGGTATCGCTGGTCCCTATTGCGCTATGCTCCTAGCCCAGCACGGCGCTGAGGTGATCAAGGTTGAGCCCCATCAGGGGGATTGGTCCCGCATGCTGGGCACTCCAACCAATGATCACACCGAATTTTCTTTTGTTGCCAACATGGGCAAACGCAGCTTGGCGATAGATCTGAAAAGCGGTGACGCACCAGAAATTATCGATGCCTTGGTGGAGAAAGCGGATGTTCTTCTTGAAGGCTTCCGTCCGGGCGTTATTGATCGTTTGGGTTTTGGTCACGAGCGTCTGATGAAGCTGAATTCCGGCCTGATTTATGTATCGATCTCTGGCTTTGGACAGACGGGATCACTACGTGATAAACCGGCGATGGATCCGGTCCTGCAGGCCTTTTCGGGCTTCATGCTGGATAATGCGGGGCAAGACGGGATGCCGCACCGCGCCAATACGGTAATCAACGACATGTCCACGGCACTATATACTTTCCAGGCGGTGGCGCCGTTGTTGTATGCAAAACGCGATGGTGTGCCAGGTCGGTACTTCGATATTTCTCTTATGCGCGGTGCGGCGTGCCTGCAAGCCATTCGCATCATGGCCGCTTCGCGAGGTGAGTTAAGCCTTGTGGCTCGGACCGCGCCATCCGGAATATTCCGATGTGCCGACGGCTGGATTCAGTTGGTCATCATGCAGGACAGGGACTTTGACGCCTTGTGCGATATTCTTGGTCTTGAAGACCTCAAGTCCGACCAAAGTTTGCGCGGCAACGAGGCTCGATTGGCTCGAGCGGATGAACTATCAGAGCGTGTTAGTGAGATCTTGTTAACAGAACCGGCGGCCCATTGGCGGGAGTTATTCACCGACGCCGGTTTGCAGAATGAAATTCTACAGACCTACCAACAATTCCTTGAACACCCGCAAGTGATAGAGACGGAGTTGTTCTCTCCTGTTGGCTTGCCAGGCCTTGCAAAACCGTTGCCGATACCCAACCCACCGGGCATTCCGAAAATTCTGTGCGGTACACCAACTGGCATTTCGCCGGTCACTGGACAGCATAGTGACGAAATTCTGGCCGGACTGGGTTACAAAGAAATCGAAATTGCGGACCTACGTAACCGTGGTGTCGTGACCACCTGGACGGGACAGGTGGGGCCATGAACCCTGAGCACCCCTACGAAGGCATCAAGGTGGTGGACCTGAGCCAGGGTATCGCTGGTCCCTATTGCGCAATGCTGTTAGCGCAGCATGGCGCCGATGTGATCAAGGTCGAACCATTGCAAGGGGACTGGGCCCGTGCTCTTGGTACGCCGGTATCGGACCATACGGAATTTTCGTTCATTGGTTCGTTGGGCAAACGTAGTCTGGCACTTGATTTGAAAAGCAACGAGGCGCCCAAGATCATCGATGCCTTGGTCGCTAACGCAGATGTATTTTTTGAAGGGTTTAGGCCGGGTGTTATCGACCGCCTCGGTTTTGGGCACCAACGGCTCATGGCACTCAATTCCAAGCTAATTTACGTCTCCATATCAGGTTTTGGCCAGACCGGACCACTGCGCGATAAGCCGGCCATGGACCCGGTTCTCCAGGCCTTTACCGGCTTCATGATGGATAACACCGGTAACGATGGTATCCCCCACCGCGCACCGACCGTTATTAACGATATGTCCACGGCAATGTATGCCTTTTCTGCCGTAGCGCCAGCCCTGCATGCGGTACACGACGGCTTCCCGGGGCGTTACCTGGATGTATCCCTGATGCAGGGTGCCGCAAACCTGAGTGGCATTCGCATCATGACGGCATCCCACCGCGAATTGGATCGTGCCGGAGCGCCACCTTCCGGCATTCATGAGACAGAGGACGGTTGGTTGCAATTGGTCATCATCAAGAAAGATGATTTCCAAACTTTATGTGACCTCATGGGTTTTATGGATCTGAAAGCCGACCCGGGTTTGCAGAACCTGCCCGGCCGCATGGAACAGAGTGAACAGCTACGGGCTCGTTTCGCCCCAGCGTTCTTGAAGAAGCCGGCCATCTATTGGAGGGAAATGTTTACGGAGGCCGGACTGCAAAACGAAGTGTTACAAAGTTTTGAACAGTTTATTGAACACCCCCATGTTTCCGAAACCGAATTGTTCACTTATCTGGAGCTGGCGGGCCTGCCAAGGCCCTTGCCTATGGCCAATCTGCCCGGCCTGCCAAATTTTGTGCCAGGGACGGCCACGGCCCATTCACCCGTGACCGGTCAGCATAGCAACGAAATATTGCGGGAACTTGGTTACGACCATGACGCAATTGCCGGTTTGCGCCGGCGCGGCTTTATCACGACGTGGTCGGCCCCTTCCGAATAAGCCAGACAAAGCGCAGCGACACGATCAGGCAAATGGTCGCCGGGAACAGGGCGAAGCCATAAATCCAATCCGCCAGACTGCTCAGTGTCTCTATCGAGATGCCCTCCGACAGGCCCGCAACGCTAGATAGAATTCCCGCTGCGGCGGCTCCAAAGGCGATGCCTAGGGTTTGCAGAGTGGGAATCGCCCCGGCGGTGACGCTTTCTTCACCAGGTCGTGCATGGCCCATGACATGGTTAGAGATGTGGGCATGGCACTGCCCTATCCCTAATCCGGTCAAAAAGACAAAGGCAACCAAGGGTATTAGAGGTCCCTGCAAAATGAACAAGCCTTGCGCGAATATACCCAGGAGGATGCACAGCGGCCCGGTAATGATCAATACGCGTTGCATCCGCTGTGACGCGCCGGCGGTGGCGAAGGCGGCCGTGGACCAGCCCAAGGACATAGCGGCAGCGACATATCCTGCTAGGGAGGGAGGAACGGCATGCAGCTTCTGCGCTAGTAGGGGCAGAAACACGCTTAAGGGGGTGTTGCTCAAGAAGAACAGGAAAAATATCCAATAGCCGGTCCCCACAGGGGCCCTGAAGGACGTCGGCCGGCTAGGGAGCAACCGGCTTTTGGCGCGATGGTCGAGCCATAACATGCCTGTGATGCCGATCAATGCACTGGCAATCAAGGCCAGACGGATCGCCGACTCCGCGGCTCGTCCGCCGATGATGACGCACAGCACGGCCCCTCCTAACAATAGCAGCCGCCGCCAAGGCAGTTTGGCTTCCCCGGCGGAGCCAACATCCGTCGGCAAAATACGCCGGGCCAGGATGACCAACGCCAGGAATACAGGCACGGACAGCCAATAAACCCCCCGCCAGTATCCCATTTGGGCGAAAATCCCTGCCACCAATGGCCCGGCC
>CAJWZI010000100.1 GCA_913049615.1 uncultured Alphaproteobacteria bacterium
CCTATTTCCAGGGCAAGCTTAAGCAATGGATTTGGTGCGGAAGGATTACTTGCAGAGTTTGACATGGCGAACATATAACCTGGATCAATCAGAACTGAAATGAAACAGAATGCCACAGTAAAGAAAGTTTGGTTCCATGAGTGATATCGCGAAACAAAATGCCGCGTATGCCGCTGCAGAACAGGTGAGCGATGGCATGCGTCTTGGCATTGGCACCGGTTCAACAGCGGAACACTTTATCCATCTACTTGGCGAGCGTGTCCAAAACGGACTTTCCTTAACGGGCGTCGCAACATCCGAAAGAAGTGCCGAATTGTGTCGAGATCTTGGAATTTCATTGACCACGCTTGATGAAACCCCTGACCTTGATCTTGCTATTGATGGTACGGATGAATTTGATCAATCACTAAATTTGATCAAGGGCGGAGGCGGCGCCCTGTTGCGGGAAAAAATTGTCGCCGCCGCAGCAAAACGATTTGTAGTCATTGCAGACGTGAGCAAACAGGTTTGCGTGTTGGGAGCATTTCCATTGCCCGTAGAAATCATACCCATGGCCCAACAGCCCATCCTCAGGCGACTGTCCGACATGGGCGTTGCAGCTTCTTTGCGCCGGATACCAGACGGCGCGCCTTTTCGGACCGATGAAGGACATTTGATCATCGACGGTCATTTTGGCCCTTCGATTTCCAACCCCGCGGACATGGCACAGCGAATTTCCGGGTGGCCCGGTGTGGTTGAGCACGGGCTTTTCTGCAACATGGCTGATCAAGTTATTCTGGGCACTGACGAAGATGTCACCTTCATCAGCCCTCAAACTCGCTGAAACGCCCATTTGATGACGGTATTGTCAGCATCACTGTCAGAAGCCAAAAGGATCTGCTGACTACGGCGCACCCTGTCGAACTGACCCAGGTAAATACTATCCTGCATGGACACTTGAGCTCCGCTGGCCCGAAATCGCCAACCCTTTCCATCCGCCAGACGAAGCAGAACCGTGCCCCCGCCTTGCAAGGCAGAGGCCCGCACGTCCGGGTGCAAATGAAATCGAACCAAGGCGTCCCCAAACGTCTTACCAGAAATTTCCACTCCTCCCGGCCGAGTCTTTTCTAGCCGGTCCTCCCCCCGAAGATCCTCTCCTGATCCACTTAAATAAATTCGCCGATGATGGATCAAACCGAACCTTTGGCGATACCCCTCATGCCGCAGCTCTAGCCAGTTACTGCCCGCGTCATCCCCATGACGACGGCAATAAAGAGGTGCTGGATTCGACCCGAATCCGCCATCGCCGAGAATGGGCCAGGCGTTCGCATTTGCAAAATGCAATGTCGAATGGGCCGCCGTCGCACGAGCCGCTTCCGGCCAATCACCATTTCGATGCCGACCGCTGCCACAATTCACGACAAGGCGGTGTTTGCCGACGGACATCTCAAAGGCAGTACCTCCAGAATGCCCGACGCGACCAAATTCACCGGCAGCGGGCGCCGCGGATGCTACCAAAATAATAGTATTTCCCGCCGCCAAACGTTGGTACGCAGAGGCGTTCGCATTGAACAAATCCCTCTTCTCCTCCACACCTACCTTCTCCAAAACTCTATCCAAATCGGCCGCTTGTTCCTCCAATCCACCATTGAATAAAGCCAGACCGCCATCGCCGTGACGTAGTCCCTGCAGAATTACTGCCATAAGCCTGATGGTTTCCTGGAGCCATTCAGGGACGTCTAAACCCCTCCCCAAGACTGCCCCACGCAAGGCCACAAATTGCTCCAGCATGCCTTTAAGGTCGGATGGTGATCCGCTGTAACATTCACCGTCTCGCAGTTTTAAGCAGGAAGCCAATTCTTCAAGCCGGCGAAGATATTTCTCCAATTGGTTCTCTTCGCCAGTTAGGGAAAGGGCGCCATAAACCAGGCCAATAACTGCAAAGAGTTGTGGCGCACCGAAAGGGGCGTCATCAACAGTTCGCTGCAAATGCCGCCATTGCAAATGAACCGAACGAATGAAAGCGGCCTGAAAACTAGGGGTGGATTGGCTAGTCAAGAACCGACCGTGGCTTAAGAAGGCAATTAACCGACGGCCGAGAACGCCCGGTGACCATATCTTCGGGTCAATGTCACTGCAAAGATCTATCCAGGACCGCACCAAACGTTGCGCTTGTGACAAAGCTGCCTCGCCGCCAGCCGCTTCAAAATGGCGAAGCCATTCAAATGCATGCAATTCGGACGACCAGTCTTCATCATCGGGCCGCAAACGCCAAGGCGGCTGATTAGGAGCGTTCGCCTCCCGTCCCAGGAATCGATACTTTCCCCGGAATAACTCATTTGCCTTGCTTGGATCGCCCGGCCAAGGATCCTGTGGCAAAAAGACCAGGCCGTCGGAATTTTGCCGTTCCAAAGTGTAGCGATAGAGGCGAGTTCTATAACCAGCGTTCTTCAATCGCTTCCAGCTATCGTTCATTTCGAAATGCTGTTCCCGCGCTTAAGATGCCTTTGCCCGCAGGGCCTCGATATTAGCCGCATATTGGCTGGTGTCACCTGTAAAGGTTGCCGATCCCGCCACCAGCACATCCGCTCCCGCCGCAATTGCATCAGCGGCATTTTCAGAGTTGATACCCCCGTCCACCTGCAGGTCAATCTTCCGCTCCGATTTGTCAATCAAGGTACGAAGTTGCCGTATCTTTTCCAATTGACCGGCAATAAAGGATTGCCCGCCAAAACCGGGATTAACGCTCATCACAAGTACCAGATCCAGGGTATCCAATAAGGGTTCTACAACAGTTACGGGTGTCCCCGGATTGAGCGCCAGGCCGGCGCGGACGCCCTCGTCCTTGATCAATTGAATAGTCCGGTGCAAATGTGGTCCTGCCTCAACATGGACCGTAACAATATCCGCCCCGGCTTGCACAAAGTCAGGAATATAGGGGTCTGCCGGACTGATCATAAGATGGACGTCGAATGGAAGGCTACTATGCGGCCGCAAGGCAGCGACGACGGCCGGCCCAATTGTCAAATTGGGAACGAAGTGACCGTCCATAACGTCAATGTGTATATAGTCGGCACCCGCCTGACTCACAGCCCTAACTTCCGCTCCAAGAGAGGCAAAATCAGCGGACAGAATTGATGGTGCGATGCGGACGGATTGTTGCATGGGCGCTAGGTAGCAGGTTGCCCAATAGGCCGCAAGTTGGGAAGAACCATCAGTTTCTCACCAACCGCGCGGCAAAAAATCCGTCCATTCCGTCCAAGTAGTGCGGCAGTGTGCGCAAATCGCCATCTGTCGATATTAACTCAGACAACCCATATAATTCATGCGCCTTAATTTGGTCCCGTTTTATCCGATGATCGCTAGCAAGCAACTTGGCAATCCGTGTTTCACCCTCCTCCGACTGCAACGAACAGGTGCTATAAACAAGGGTTCCGCCGGGTGCTAGCATTTCGACCGCCGCTCGCAGCAGTTGATCCTGCAGCACTGCCGCGCGTTCCACATCGTTCTTTGTGCACAAGTGCCAAATGTCCGGATGCCGTCGTATGGTGCCCGTAGCACTGCAGGGCGCGTCCAAAAGAATTTTATCAAATGGCGCTGATGGCCTCCACGTACGAACATCAGCAGTCGATAGCTCCGCCTTCAAGCCTAACCGTTCGAGGTTTGAACGTAGCAAAGACAAACGATTCGGCGCCTCATCTACCGCCGTTACTCGCGCGCCAGAAGCCGCCAGTTGCGCGGTTTTCCCTCCCGGTGCCGCACACAGGTCGAGCACCGCCCGTCCCGCCACATCGCCGAAAAGGCGGACAGGCAAAGCGGCAGCCATATCCTGGACCCACCACTCCCCCTCATCATATCCAGGAAATTCTTGAACCGCCCCACCCCTATAGCAACGCAGCGAACCGGTAGGCAAAATTTTTGCGTCCAGATTTTCCGCCCAAGCCTGCTGATCCCCCTTCACCGTAATATCCAATGGTGGCTCCATCAACGTGGCAGCAATGATTTTCATTGCTGTTTGATCGCCACAGGAGGCAGACCAACTATTTCTGAGCCATTTTGGACAGTTCAGATCCACTTCATCCTGTTCCGCGAGAATATCTTGGCAATCGCGAATAAGGCGTCGCGAAACCGCATTCACTAAACCCTTCAAGTGCTCTTCCCGTGGCCGCAACGAACGCACGGCACCATCCGCGACAGCGTGACCGGGCGTATTAAGGAACATCGTCTGGGCTGCAGCAAGTCGAAGAATATTTTTCGCTGGTCGTACCAATCTGTTCAAAGGGCGGTCCAGGCAGCGAATTAGAGCGTCGTCGATTTGCCCGAGCCGCCGCAATACGGTCACCACCAATAGACGGACGAAAGCACGGTCACGCGGCGCCATTCTAGCCATCCCGCCCCCCAATTCCTGTGCCTCAAGGAGAGTAGAGTTAAGCTTCTGCCCACGATCCAGGACGCGATGGAGAAGCCATCCGGCTAAAGCGCGGGAGCGATATCCAACATCATTCATATTCTGCCTATTATCGAGACTAGCGGGCGCGTCGACACTTTGCTAATTTTGATTCAAGCATGTTCAAACCCATCAAGAAGGGCTCTTTAATGCCGAGTGAAACAGAAATATCCAAAGATCAGGCCATCGAAAAGAATTCAGACAAAGACCAGACGAAACCGGTCAAGGAAATTGGTGGCCCCAAAGGCCCCGAACCAACGCGATATGGCGATTGGGAACGTAAAGGCATCATTTCAGATTTTTGATGACTAGACCACGGGGGACAGACCCCCATCCACATTGATTGCGGTGCCATTGATATATGACCCCGCGTCCGAGGCCAGGAAACACGCCATATTGGCGAACTCCGCCGCCGTACCCAGCCGGCCCATGGGCAGCCCACGTTCTTTCGCCATATCTGCTAGGAATTCATCCTTTGTTTTTCCCGCTCCCTGCGCCTCGAATCGGCGGTCCCACTGACCGCTTTCGATGATCCCAGTACATAGAGCATTTGCCAGGACATTGTGTGCGGCTCCTTCCCCGGCCAACACCTTGGTCAAGGCCATGCCGGCCGCCCGCGACACAGAGGTCGGCGCACTACCACCTCCGGGAGCCTTGGCGGCTGTGTTTAAGACGTTGATAATGCGGCCCCATCGGCGTTCTTTCATTCCGGGTAGCGCCAGGCGGCAAAGACGGATCGCAGCCATCAGTTTTAGATCGAGATCGGCCTGCCAAATTTCATCGGTCACCTCCTCAAACCTTCCAGTCTGTGATGTTCCCGCATTGTTGACCAGAATGTCTACCTGACCCAAATCCGCTGTTACCTTGTCGTACAATGCAGCGATCTGTCCGGCATCACTGACATCTGCCGCATATGCTTCAATTCGATGGCCTGTCGCCTGCGATATGGCATCACAGGCGGAATTCAGCTTTTCCTGCCCCCGTGCTGCGATCGCTACACTCGCCCCCGATGCCGAGAATGCATGCGCCATAGCCCTTCCCAAACCGTCGCTTCCTCCCGTAATTAAGGCCACCCGATCATCCATTCGTAATTCCATAAAACTCTCCTCTAATTTTTCCGCTGAACTGACTTTACATCTTCGTAACCATTATTTCGCAAATTTGATAGCGACTGCAGTCGCAAACGCTGCCTGAAACGCCTATACAGAGCACACGAACTCCCCTTTCAGCGGAGAAACCGCATGAGCCAACAACTGGCCGATAGGGCCAATGACCTTGATTTTCTATCTAGTCTTGTAAAAAAGGCCGAAAAAGATGGTGCCGATGCCGCCGATGCCGTCCTTTTTGAATCCATGTCCCTTGAGGTAAGCTATCGTTTGGGTAAACGGGAGGATCTGGAACGCTCAGAAAGCAAAGATCTTGGCCTTCGCATCTTCAAGGGTCAGAAACAGGCAATTGTTTCATCAACGGACATCACAGCATCCAGCCTTGACGAGTTATTAGAACGAGGCCTGTCCATGGCGGCGGCTATGCCCGACGACCCCTATTGCGGCCTGGCTGATACCGACCACCTATCCAAAAATCATCCTGACCTTGACCTCAATGAAGACCATGAGCCCGCGCCAGAGGCACTATATGACCTGGCCGCCAAGGCGGAAGAAGCGGCGCTGGCAGTGGACGGCGTCAGTAATTCGGAAAACGCCGGCGCTGGGTGGAACCGCAATCGCATTGCGCTGGTCACATCCAGTGGTTTCACAGGATCTTATGCAACGTCTTCGCACTCTATCTTCGCTTCCGTCATCGCCGGAGAAGGAACCGCAATGGAACGAGACTACGATTTCTCGTCCGCCCGGCACACTGCTGATTTGGATGCTCCTGAAAAAATTGGGACAAAAGCAGGAGAACAAGCAGTAAAGCGCTTAAAACCGCGCA
>CAJWZI010000101.1 GCA_913049615.1 uncultured Alphaproteobacteria bacterium
GGTCTGTCCACAGCCTTGGAGCTGGGACGCAACGGAACAAATGTCGTGGTTCTTGAAGCTCAGGCGTTTGGCTATGGTGCCTCGTCCCGCAACGGCGGTGGGGTTAGCGGCACTAATGTGGGGAAGGGGCCTTCGGCAGGCACCGTATCTCCCGCCGAGCGTACTTTGGGGAAGGAACGCATGTTACAGTTTTTGGCTGGCGGTGCGGAATCTATGGCCAATCTAGAAATCATGATTGAGCGCGAAAATCTAGAGTGTCACTACGTGCGCTGCGGCCGGTTTGTGGGCGCCTACACACCGGCCCATTTCGAATCCATGCGGGCCAAAGTGCAGAGCCTAAATGCAGCCGGGGACTATGATGCCGCGTTGCTAAATAGCGGAGAACAACGGCGGGAAATCGCCACGGATTTCTATTATGGTGGCATGACGATCGAGGGTTCCGGCAGCGTGCATCCGGCCATGTTGAACATGGCCTTGCTGGAACGTTGTCGGGCCAATGGCGTCGTATTGTGCGCTCACACCGCCATGCAGGGTATTAGCCGGGAAGACCCGGGATTCTTGGTGGCGACAAACAAGGGCATAATCAATGCTAAGGAAGTGGTGTTAGGCACCAACGGGTACACCGGTAAGAATACGCCGTGGCTGAGGCGCCGCCTGATCCAGGCAGCCAGTTACATCATTGCCACAGAGGAACGGTCCGAGGACGAGATCCGGGCCTTGATCCCCAATAATCGCACCATGGCGGATTCGAAACGAGTTCTGAATTATTTTCGGTTGTCACCGGATGGCCGTCGGGTCCTATTTGGCGGCCGGGCAAGGTTGGCGCCTGGCAAAGCCTTGGATAGGGCGCCGATCCTATACCGGCAAATGCTGGACGTTTTCCCACAACTCGAGGGCATAAAGTTAACCCATGCCTGGACAGGCGGCATTGCCTTTACTTTTGATTTTTTGCCTCACATGGGGCTCCACAAAGGTGTGCATTACATGGCCGGTTGCAACGGCGCAGGCGTCGCCATGATGACTTATCTGGGTACGCAAACCGCCTTAAAAATTCTCGGTAAAGCCAACCGGCCTTGCCCTTTCGATGATCTGCCGTTCAACAGTCGACCTTTTTACACCGGCCATGCTTGGTTCCTGCCCATCGTGTCGTCCTATTACGCCTTGCGTGATCATATTGACCGGTCCAGAGCCGCTTGAGCTATTCCGCCGCGTCAGCCTGATGGGTAGAAGTGTCCAGTGCCGGCCAATAGTCCATGCGACCATAGGCGTAGGGTAGGAACTGTTCCGCGGGTATTGTGCCGATGGCACGGACTTGTGCGAGTAGATCACCTTCGACGTAGCCGGAGGTTACAACCTCACTGATTGGTATTTCAGTTAAAGGGTCGTGATGGGTGGCGCCTAGGATTAATGTTCCCTGACCGGTCCGGTTGATGGTCAGGATGTTTTGAAATTCCGCCAGGGTTAAAACCGCGTCGGCCTCCAGCCCATAACCATTTGTTGCCGGCTGGGACTTTATATTAAAACTGCTGGTTTGGTTGCGGCTGGGACCGGAATCCTCACCCAAGTTTATGGAAAGTTCGATCAAGCGGATGCCCAGGCGATCCACGGTTCCGAGCAAACGGTTACCGGTAATATTCAGGGCAATGTCCGCCTGCTTTTTTGGCTCGCCAAATAGATCACGGCCAAATATGATCGCATGATCAGTGCTCATGAACATGGTTAGTACATAGGCCCCATGTGTATCGCCGTGGCGGGCTGCAATGGAAATGGTGCTGCCCGCGAAATCGCCCACGCAATTTGATCCAAATTCGCCAACAGTGACGGTGATGATCGGATCGCGCGTGGGTTCAAGGCCCGGTGGCAGAACTTCGCGAACAAAATCGTTGGTTGATCGGAAACTCAGATAGGCTCTGCGTGCATTGGTAAAACGGGGCGATCTTAGAACCGCCTCAATTTCTTTAATTTCTTCGGGTGTCTTAACGAATGTCATCGTATGGCTCCTAGGTAATTAGTAAAAGGGTCTTGCCTGAAACCATCTTCGTCAAGGTCGCCTATACCAATTTGGCGCTATAGCCGTGCAAAGTTCGAGTTTGCCGATCACCGCACGTTGAGGAAGCCAACAGTTTCATAGACCTCCTGTAGGACGGGTTGTGCGATCGCATCGGCCCGTTCTGCACCGTTTTTGAGCACGCTGTCTACATATCCGGGATCATTGGTCAGTCGCTGCATTTCCTGGCCAACGTGTCCAAGTTTTTCGACTGCCAGATCTGTTAAGGCCTTCTTGAATTCTGAGAAATTCTGCCCGCCATAATCCCTCAATACTTCGTCCGCTGAGATATCCGCCAGGGAGGCAAAAATGGTAATCAAGTTGGCGGCTTCGGGGCGAGCGGTGAACTCGTCAGTACTTTGGGGTATGGGTTGTGGATCCGTCTTGGCCTTGCGGATTTTCTGCGCGATTTCGTCGGGGCCATCAGTGAAAGTGATACGTGAGTAATCTGACGGATCTGACTTGGACATCTTCTTAGAGCCATCGCGCAAGCTCATTACACGGGTAGCTTCGCCATATATAAGCGGTTCGACAATTGGAAAAACGTCTCTTCCGAAATCATTATTGAATTTCTGAGCCACGTCACGGGTGAGTTCAAGATGTTGCTTTTGGTCGTCGCCTACAGGCACATGAGTTGCCTTGTACAGTAAGATGTCCGCCGCCATAAGCGTGGGATAAATATAAAGTCCTGCGGAGGCGTTCTCGCGATGCTTGCCTGCTTTTTCCTTGAACTGGGTCATACGGTTCAACCAGCCGATGCGGGCAACGCAATTAAAGATCCAGGCCAGTCCCATATGAGCCGGCACCTGACTTTGGTTAAAGATGATATGATTTTCGGGGTCGATACCGGCTGCAAGATAAGCCGCCGTGACCTCGCGCGTATTGGCGTGTAATTCCGCCGGATCCTGCCACATGGTGATCGAGTGCATATCTACGACGCAGTAAATGCATTCATAGTCGTTTTGTAGACGCGCAAAGTTGCGGATGGCGCCCAAGTAATTACCTAAGTGCAGGTTGCCCGTAGGCTGCACCCCGGAAAAAATTCGTTTCATCTGTCAAAGCCGTTGATTGATGGGTTTTCTGGGACGTTATTGCCCAACCCGGCGGGGCGGTCAACCATCGTCGCGTGTCAATCCGTGGCTTTTGTCGTTTCGCATGAATAGTTCCCTAACAGGCCGCCAGTACATGCCGATGACACCGTGGTAATGCCTTTCGGTCCCGTCGCCTAGGCCGATTTCGAAATGTTCGTGTTCATGCGGTACATACAGGGTGCCGAATAGTTTGTCCCAGAATGCCAGAGCGAACCCCATATTTCGGCCCCAATGGTGTTGTTCAATACTGTGATGTATCTGATGTTGGGCTGGGGAAATGAAAATCAGATTAAGGAAGGGGCCATAACTGAGCCAAACGTGGGTATGGCGCAGATTTCCCACCAGATTGTAAATGAAAATTAATATGTGCAGGCCAAAGAACAAATATAGTCCTGTCGAACCGCCCGTCCAGTAATTGAAGATGCCATTGATAATTCCGGTGGTGGCGGCGGGAAAGGTAGCCATGATCACCAGATCAACAGGATGAGCGCGGAAAGCAGTGAACGGTGTCAGCACTTCCGCCGAATGGTGCACCTTATGAAAATGCCACAGGAAATCGATACGATGTTGCAGATAGTGGGCTAAATACCGCCCGAAATCGTAAACCAAAAAAAAGGCAAGCGTGTAAATGGTAGTGATCCAGGCACTTGCCGGTAGCCCGTTATGTTGGCCGAATAAAGCCTGGAAAACATCATGCACCTGGGCCCCCAGCCAGGCACCTGAAAGGATCAAGGGGGCGAATACGGCCGGAAACAGTACACCGTTTACATAATAAAACTTGTAGTCCGCCTTGGCCGATGGATGCCCCCATACTGTCTTGGAGAAATAGCGGAGGAGGAAGCTGCGTGGTCCATCATCGCGGTTCAGCAGGAATACCAACAAGGCCAGGCTGAGGGCGACCAAAAGAAACGGCCAATAGAGGAATGAATCGTACTGGTTAAAAGCAAACAGCGGCTTCAGTAGCGCCACTGCCACATCAAAGGCCAATCTTGGCAAACCTTCCAGTTGGTTAGGGTCCATAGTCATAGTTCTAGTCGCCGTATTCACCAACGGCGTTGCTGGCCAATAGGGCTGCAATTTCGTCCGCTTCGTAACCGGCCTCGGTCAAAATAGTGCTGCTGTGTTGGCCGATGTGGGCGCATGCGGTTAACTCATCGGCCCCGTCTATTTTCGGCAGGCCAGGAATATTGATCATGGGCAACCGGCCCATTTCCTGATGTTCCACCCAGGCGACGCTGTTCACAGCCCTCACGTGATCGTCTTCGAGGTAGGTGTCGTAGGTTGAAATTGCCGAATTCATCACGCCTTCCTCAGTAAGAATATCGCACCACTCGGCGGTGGATTTTTTTAAGAATTCCGCACGGATCAGAGGCATCAACAGGGCTTCGTTTTCGATGCGTTTGTCACGGGTGTCAAATCGGGGATCGGTGATCAATTCTTCTAAACCCAGAACCTCACATAACGAGACGTAATGTCGGTCCCGCATAGCCGTGATGTTGATGTAGCTGTCCGCCGTCTTCATGGTACCTACGGGCACGTAAAGTACCTGCGGTGCGCCGCCCTCCAAGTGGTACTCCATCATCTTGGCACTTTGGAATGCCGCAGCTGACTGCATCAAGGAACAATCAATATAGCCGCCTTCGCCATAGCGCATGCGGGCGATTAGAGCCGAGGAAATGGCCTGATAGGCATAGAGCCCCGTCAGCACGTCGATTGCGATCATGCCCAGACGTTGTGGCGTCCCTTCACTATCCCGGTTGATTGACATGAAGCCAGAAAAAGCCTGTATCACCGAATCTGTCACCGGCAAATCCTTGTTGGGCCCTTCTTGTCCAAATCCGGTGACGGAGAGATAAATCACATCCTGCCGTTTGGCCTTGATATCCATGTACCCCAGACCAAACCGTGCCATGACGCCGGGACGAAAGCTTTCCACCACGATATCAGCGTCCGCAGCCAGCTTTTGAGCCACCTTAATGCCGTCTGTTGATTTGAGATCCAGGGCTATTGAGCGTTTACCTCGGTTGAAGGTTACCGCATGGGCACAAAGATCACCGTACACCTTGCCAAGCGTCCGGCCCCAGTCGCCGTCCAATGGCTCCACCTTGATGACATTGGCGCCGTGCTGCGCCAGCAACATGGTAGCGTGGGGCCCGGCGACGCCTTGGGTGGCATCGAACACTTTAATACCGTCAAGCGGTTTGCGGTTGGTCATGAATTCAGTCCGTGAAGTTTGTCTTGGCAACAACTCCATGCATACTGCCCTATTGCCGTCGTGCCAATAGACCCTTGATCTCTCGCCATTCGATGGCACGTAGTAGCAGCGCTGCTAACCCATAGCTTGTCAGTCCTACGGCGACCATTATTACCAACCCGAAGAAGCGGTTTGCCTCACCCGCGGTGAACAGGGCGCCGAGCCATTTCTTCAAGCACCACAGCAGTAGGCCCATGAGAAGGGAGGCTCCGATGGAACGGGCTAGCCGTTTGAGCAACTGTCGGTCCGCGATGAAGTTACCACGCTTATGCAATGTCCACGACAGAAGACCTACGTTTAACCAGGCGGCGATTGCCGTGGCCAGGGCTAGTCCTGCATGAAGGAGATACTGCATAAGTATCAGGTTCAGAACCACATTAACCACCACAGCTGCAATTCCCACCATTACTGGCGTCCGTGTGTCACGTCGTGCAAAAAAGGCTGGTCCCAGGACCTTGACTAGCACATAGGCAGGCAGTCCTATCGTATAGGCTGTCAGGGCAAAAGCCGTGGCGCGGCTATCGCTGGGGCTGAATTGTCCGCGTTGGAACAATGTTAAGATCAGTTCATCAGCTAACACTAAAAAGGCGACCATGGCTGGTAAGGCCAAGAATAACGTGAGTTCTATGGCGCGGTTGAGTGCAGCAATCGCTCCCGCTTGATCGTTTTGAGCCAGTAAACGCGATAACAGGGGCAATATGGCGGTGCCTACGGCGACGCCAATCACGCCGATGGGCAACTGGTTCAACCGATCGGCATAGAATAGGAATGAGACCGAGCCTTTTGGCAACAATGAAGCTAGAATAATATCTATCACTAGGTTGATCTGCACCACGCCTGCCCCCAGGGCTGCAGGCAATATCAACCGCAACAACTCACGCACCTTGGGCGTCAGCTGGGGCAGAGGCAGTCGCAGGCCGATACCGGCACGATGACAGGCAAAGGCTACCCA
>CAJWZI010000102.1 GCA_913049615.1 uncultured Alphaproteobacteria bacterium
AACGAGCGCCGAAAGACGCAAAGATAGGGACGTCGGTAAGCGCTGTGGCCGCGGCAGCGGAGGTCGTAATCCTCAGCCTGCCCAATGGCGACGTATCCGCCGCAGTGGCGGAGGAAATTATCGAGACCAATCGGCGCACTGTCACCACAATCGTCGATACCTCCACTATCGGCGTTGCGGCCGCCAAGAAAGTTCACGGAAGATTGGCGAATTCTGAACTGGCTTACATGGATGCACCCGTATCGGGCGGTATTGCAGGCGCGGCAGCGGCCACCATTGCATTAATGTTCGCTGGCCCCAGGGAAGATTTTGAAGCTCTTAGCTATGTTCTAAACGCCATGTCAAAAAATTTGTTTCATGTGGGAACAGAACCGGGACAGGCCCAGGCGATGAAACTATTGAACAATTATCTGTCTGGCTTGGCGCTGACTGCCACGTCCGAGGCAATTTCTTTTGGTCTGACCCAGGGGCTAGAGATGTCCACTATGCTGGATGTATTGAATGCTTCCTCCGGACAGAACACGGCAACCTCGGATAAATTTCCCAAACGTGTGATGTCGGAAACCTTTGACGCGGAATTTCTCAACACCCTGTATCTGAAAGACATCTCTCTGTATGTGGATAACGTTGCTGGTGCAGGTACTTCGGACACGATCGCCACGGCCTTGCTCCCTATCTGGCAACGCTTTGCAGGCACTGAACCGGGCGCCGATTTTACCAGGATTTTTCCTTTTATCAGGGATAAGCGTTAGGAGCGAGAAAATGAACAAAATTGATCTGGATGGGCGTGCCGCGATTGTGACAGGTGGCGCCGACGGCATCGGCCGGGCCATCAGCGAAAGGTTTCTTGCTTCAGGTGCGCGGGTTACCATGTGGGATATCAGCCAGAAAAATTTAGATACCATGCAAGGGGCCCAAAACGCAGGCGATAGATTGCTGGGCGCCTGCCTCGATGTAACTGACCCGGAACAGGTGGCTGCCGGGCGTGACAATGCCGTGGCCGCTATGGGCAGGATTGACATTCTTGTCTGTAACGCCGGAATCGCTGGACCAGCGAAAAAAAGCTGGGAATACAGCTATGAAGAATGGCGGTCGGTGGTGAACCTGGATCTGGACGCGGTGTTTGTCTGCTGCCAGAGCGTAATTTCCCACATGATGGACCAGGGATACGGCCGCATCGTCAACATTGCTTCCATCGCGGGTAAGGAAGGCAACCCCAACGCCTGTGCCTATTCCGCTGCCAAGGCCGGCGTCATTGGCCTGACCAAATCTCTCGCAAAAGAAACAGCAGAGGCGGGTGTTTTGATCAACTGCGTCACGCCGGCGGCGATCCGTACCTCTATCTTCGACCAAATTACCCAGGAACATGTGGACTATATGCTCTCGCGTATTCCCATGGGCCGTCTTGGCCAAACCAAGGAAGCGGCCGCGCTGGTGGCCTGGTTGGCTTCAGAGGATTGCAGCTTTTCCACTGGAGGAGTATTCGACCTCTCAGGCGGGCGGGCAACCTACTAATTTGCACGCCGTGGCGGGATGTGCAGTAGTTCTACTGTAGGAGGGACTTACACGGTCGAGACTGGCGCTAGCGCAGTCGCGCCGAAAATCCGGCGCCTACGCAGTCGTAGTAGCATTATCGGGGGCGGGAATTTTCTATGTTGTCTGGTATACCTACGGCAGTTTAGCTGGACGTTATGCCTCGCAGGCGTTCACCGCGCCGGCGTAACATTTCTACGGAAATCAGCAGGGCAACCGAAACCAGCGTAAGGATCGTAGCAACTGCAAGGATCGTCGGGCTGATGTGCTCACGGATGCCGGAGAACATCTGCCAGGGGATCGTGCGCTGCCTGAAGCTGCCTACGAACAGCACCACCACCACTTCGTCGAATGACGTGATAAAGGCAAACAGAGCGCCCGAAATCACGCCAGGTAGGATCAGTGGCACAATCACCTTGAAAAAAATGGTTGGCGGTGTGGCGCCAAGACTGGCGGCGGCACGGATTAAACTGTTGTCAAAGCCAACCAGGGTTGCGGTGACGGTTATGACTACGAACGGCGTGCCCAATGCCGCGTGGGCTAGAATGACGCCGAGATGAGTGCCCTGTAGGCCGATGCGAGAATAGAAGAAAAACATCCCGGCAGCTGAAATAATCAGAGGCACGATCATCGGAGAAATCAAGATGCTCATCAGCAGTGTCTTCGCCGGCACATTCGGCCGCGACAGGCCAAGCGCGGCCAGAGTGCCCAGGGTCGTCGACAAAAGGGTCGCGCAGAAGGCAATGATTATGCTGTTCTGCACCGCGCCCCGCCAGTTCAAGCTGGTGAAAAAATCCTCGTACCATTTTAGCGAGTAGCCGGCCGGATCAAGGGCTAGCATCTCCTTGGTGAAGGTGAAGAACGGGACCGCGTTGAACGATAGGGGCACTACCACAACAAGTGGGAAGACCAAGAAGAAGAAGATCAGGCCGCAGATGATGCGGAAAGCGTAATGCCAGATCCGCTCGGTTGTAGATAGGTATGGGGGCAGCGGCGCAGCCATCTCAGCCGAGCTTCATGTTATCGATGCCGACGATCTTATCGTAGATCAAAAATAAAGCGATCACGACAGCAAGCAGAATTATGCCCAGTGACGCTGCAAGACCCCAGTTCAGGGATGACGAAATGTGGTGGGCGATGCGGTTGGAAATGAAGGTGCCCGTCGTTCCCCCAACCAGTTCCGGCGTTATGTAATAGCCGATCGCCAGAATAAAGACCAGGATTGCCCCAGCGCCAATACCTGGCACCGTATTGGGAAAATAAACCTTCCAGAACGCGACCCAGGGGTGAGCGCCCAGTGACACTGCCGCCCGGACGTAGCTGCCAGGAATTGTTTTCATGACGCTGAATAATGGCAGTACCATGAAAGGTAACAGTATGTGCGTCATTGCGACGATGGTGCCGAATTCGTTGTGGATCATTTGTGGCCGGTTTTCGGTGCCAACCAGGCCGACCACGACCAGAAACTCGTTGATGACCCCCTGTTGTTGAAGCAGCGCGATCCAGGCCGTCGTACGCACCAATAGCGACGTCCAGAATGGCAACAATACAAATATAAGCAACACGTTGGATGCCTTAGTCGGCAGGATTGCCATGAGATAGGCGACCGGAAAGCCGAACAGCAGCGTCAGCAAGGTAATGATGAGGCTAAGTCGCAAGGTTCTGACGAACAACGGTAGATAGATGCGCCTACTTTCACTAACTTGCGCAACTCCGCCGTCGAATTGGCGTTTAGCGTCGACGGCGGCCAACAGGTATCCATCCGTATAGGCGGGCGAGAACTGCTTAATCAGCTTCCAGGTCTCAATCGCACCCCATTCCTTCTTGGTCTTGATCAGGGCCTCTTTGTATGGAGGCGTCTTGATACGCTTGGCCTTCCTACCGGACGATCGAAACAAACTCGACATCCCGGACAATTCGTAGTTTAGACGTTGACCGGCTCTAGTGATGGTGCGGTTCTTTCGGCCTTCCTTTAGATCCTTGACCATAGCCGCGTAGACCTCCTCCGAGGGCAGTTGGCCCAAGGCGGGATCCCAGTCCGCAAGAAGCTGGGTGCTATGCGGCAGAACCTCGGCGACGATGTTGTTTTCTACCGAGCGGAAGAGCATGTCGCCGATCGGGATAAGAAAGGTGATGGAAATGAAGAGTAATAGTGGGGCGACCAACAACAGCGCGCGAATTTTCTGCCGCCTTAAGGCGCGCGCCAAGCTTACGCGGAGTGGCGTGCCATCCGCGGTAAAGATGCCCTCTTCTTGTTGGACGGCACCCGCCATCGTAACTAAGGACTGCAGTTCACAATGTATCCGGGGTGGCTTCTGACCACCCCGGATACTGTACTAGCCTTATTTGGCGAGCCAAGCCTGGAACCGTTGCGTGAAATCGTCCTGGTGATCGGCCCAGAACTCATAGTTGTACAACAGCGTAGTCTTGGCATTGTTGGGATCAGTTGGCATGTGCGGCTTCATGTCGATCCCGAGCGTGGCGTGTTTAGAAACCAGCGGTGCTGAGGACTTGCGGGCCGGGCCGTACGAGATGAACTTGGCCTGGTCGGCGAGCCGTTGGGTGTCAGTGGCAAAGCGAACAAACTTTTTCACTGCCGCTAGGTTCTTGGTGCCTTTTGGAATGATCCAGCCATCAAGGTCGAAGACCTGCCAGTCCCACAAAATCGCGACCGGCTGCTTTTCCTCCTCTATTAGCGAAAATAGACGGCCGTTATAGGTTGAGCCAATGACCACTTCGCCGTCCGCCAGGAGTTGCGGCGTCTGGGCGCCTTTGGTCCACCAGATCACCTGGTCCTTAATGGTGGCGAGTTTCTTCAGGGCCCGTTCCACGCCGCCTTTGGCGCCAAGCACGTCGTAGATCTTGTCAGGAGCAACGCCGTCACATAGCAAGGCCCATTCGAAGTTGTTGACCGGCTTTTTCTCAAGCGAGCGCTTGCCCGGGATTTTTCCAAGATCGAAAACATCGCAAACGCTCGTCGGCATGACCTTTACCAAGTCTTTTCGATAGCCGAATGTGGTTGAGTACACGATCTGTGGAATGAAGCATTCTGACACCAAAAGGTCGCCAAAATCCTTGGAGGCGGGGGTGCCGTCTGGCGCTGGAGCTAGATCCTTGTCAGGGTTGATCGGTACAGCCAAGCCTTCATCGCAGAGCCGCATGGCGTCCGAGGCGACCGCGTCGACTAGATCCCAGGTCACATTCTTGACCTCATTCATCGCTCTTAATTTGGCGACCGCTTCCGGCGCCGAATCATCGTTGATGATCTTGATGCCCGGGTTCTTCTTCATATACGGTTCGTGGTAGGCTTTCTGCTGGCTCGCGGTATAGGCCCCGCCCCAAGAGACTACGACTAGTTCTGTCTGCGCCATCGCCGGTCCGGCGGCTACGACAGACGCCGCAACCAAGGTCGCGGCGAAAAGTTTAAAGTTGCATTTCATGGATATCTCCCTGCTGGTTTGTTTTTTTAGGTTCGTAAAAATAGGACCGTAGGTCCCGGTTCATGCCGTCTCCGGCATATCGAGAGCGCGGCAATCCTCGGTTCGCCAACCGAGTGGCACCTGTTGACCAGGTTCCAGACCGGATTGGCGCATGGCATTCGGGACCTTAACGATGAAATCGTCCCGGCCGCATACTGACATCCGCGTGCGGATGTGATCGCCCAGATAGATTAGTTCCTCTACTCGGCCTGATACCAAGGTATCGCATTCTCCCTGACACGGATTTAAAAACACCCTTTCGGGGCGTAGCGATAGCATCGTCGGGCTGCTAGTACCACTAATGTTGATGGGATTGGCTTTAACCTGTTCGCCGGTTTCGAGAACCACTGTGCAAGTGCCGTTGGCTTCTTCGATGACGGTGCCGGTCAATTTGTTGTTCTCGCCGATGAATTGGGCCACAAAGGAGTTCTCCGGGCGCTCGTAAAGATCTGATGGTGTGGCCAACTGCTGGATGATGCCGTCATCAAAAACGGCGATGCGGTTCGACATTGTGAGGGCTTCCGATTGGTCGTGGGTTACGTAGACCACGGTGATGCCGAGATTTTCGTGGATGTGTTTGATCTCGTATTGCATCTGCTCGCGCAACTGCTTGTCGAGCGCACCCAATGGCTCGTCCATCAATACCAGCTTGGGGTCGAATACTAAGGCCCGTGCCACTGCGACGCGCTGCTGTTGTCCGCCAGAAAGTTGTGCTGGCCGTCGGCCGCCGAAGTCGGAGAGCTGTACCATGTCGAGTGCACTCTGCACTCGGTCCTCGACATCGGCCTGCACCAGCTTACGTACTTTAAGCGGGAAGGCTAAGTTTTCGGCTACAGTCATGTGTGGAAAAAGGGCATAGTTTTGAAATACCATGCCAATTTCGCGTTTGTGCGGTGGCACGTTGTTGATGGGCACGCCGTCGAGGTAGATCTGTCCGTGGGTCGCAGTCTCGAAGCCAGCCAGCATCATCAGGCAAGTGGTCTTGCCTGAACCTGACGGGCCCAGCATAGTGACAAATTCGCCCCGTGCGACTTCAAGATTGAGGTCCTTCACGACCAGCGTTTCGCCGTCGTAACTCTTCTGCACGGACTCAAACTTGACTAACGTATCCAACACGTCAGACATGAAAACCTGCCACCACTGTTGCCGAGCCTAGCTTTACGCCGTGACCCTTTATTATCTGTTAGAGAAAACAATAACATAGAAAAATCAAATCGGTCATGAAGAATCCGCGGACGTCGGACCTGCGGGCGAATCATGAAATTTGGCATATCCACATAGCAGGTTTAACGTACTCATCCTCATGGCCCATTGAGCATGTCCCACACGTG
>CAJWZI010000103.1 GCA_913049615.1 uncultured Alphaproteobacteria bacterium
GGTGGTTACCGCGAGCATGACATCCTTATCATTAGCGAGCATGGTGCCGAAAAATTCACCATCTTCCCCTTCGGGCCGGCTCACAATATTATCCCAGCCTAATACTCGAGTCTGGAGGTCTCCATGCAGTTCGGTTGGCTTACACTTTCCCTCTCTCCTTCCGGCGATGAGGACGCCGCGCGAATAGAGCAGCAAATCGAACAGGTCTGCTATGCCGAGAAACTTGGATTTTCGGATGTCTGGCTGACTGAGCATTATTTTACCGGCGAGAGTGTCTATAATGACGCCGTGGTTTTCGCTGCGGCCCTGGCTATGCGAACAGAACGCATTCGCATCGGTTTCGCAGTGTTGCAAATGCCCTTTCACCATCCCATCCGCCTGGCCACGCAATTGGCCCTGCTAGACAACCTCTCAAAAGGTCGTATTGATGTGGGCGTGGGGAAGGGCACTATTTATAATGAGTACGAGTTTGTTGGACACGGCTTGCGCAGCGACGACAGCCGGGAACGTATGGATGAGGCTCTCGATATCTTGCAACGAGCCTGGACAGAGGCACCGTTAAAATACGACGGCAAATTTCATTGCTTGGAAATTCCCGAACTTCGTCCCCGGCCTGTGCAACAACCAGGCCCACCCTTGTGGCGCAGCGTGATCTCGCCCAATTCATTCGAAGAGTGTGGCCGCCTCGGCATTCCCATACTAACTGCTCGCCTTAGCGTAGAAAGTATCAAGGAGCGGTGGCAAACCTATCATGCCGGCCTGGAGCAAGGCGGACATGACGAGACAACTCAGAACCGACTAATGTCCCAAATCGCCTTGTGGCGAAATGTCTACGTCGCAGACAGCGACGCCCAGGCGGAGGATGAGCTTAGTCAACTGCTCCTCGATACCCGCGCGCATATGATGCACGTACGAGAGGCCCATAACCCCAGTGACTTCGAGATTGACCCGAACATGTTGAACCCCTGGACCAACCCCGCTATCAGCGACGCCGATGCCTTGCCCTATACTCTTGAATCGGGCTGCCTTTATGGTTCGCCAGCACGCGTCAAGGAGCAGGTGGCGGAACTGCATGACGTAGGCGTTAGGCACCTTTTATGCCAAACCGGATTTGGCGATATGCAACACGAAAAAAACCTAACCTCCATGCGCAACTTTGGCGAGAAGGTGATGCCGACATTCACCGGCTAGGCATTCTTGATGGTCAAGCCTGCATCCACTGGTAGAACGGCACCGTTCATATAACTGGACGCCGGCAACACGAAATTTAGGGTCCCGTGAGCGACTTCCTCCGGATCGGCGTAGCGGCGCAGGGGTACGCGCCTCTTAGCAAAAATTGTTTTGTGCTCTTCCTTGATATGCTGGGTCATGCCAGTTCGAATAGCGCCAGGGCAGATGCAGTTGACGGTGATGCCCTCCCGTCCCAGTTCTACCGCAAGGGAGCGCGTCAGACCAATCACGCCGTGTTTAGCGGACGTATAGGGACTCGTTTCCGGAGTAGCACCCAGGCCCTCCGTCGATGCGATATTGACGATGCGTCCACCTTCGCTTTTACGCAGATGCGGCAGTGCAGCACGAATAGTGCGGGTATGGGCGCGCAGCAGAATGTCCAGATGCCGATCCCAGATCTCTTCGTAATCGTCATCGTCGATCAGGGTATGTTTGGAAATTCCGGCATTGTTAACCAAAATGTCAATTCCGCCTAAATTATCCGCGACCTCGGCAATTACGATTTTAATGCGTTCCAGATTAGCCAGGTCCAGGGTCCAGCCCTTGGCACTTAAACCTGCTTCTGTGATCTCTGCTACCACGGCCTCCACGCCCTCGGCATTGATATCAGTGACGGCCACGTGGGCTCCCTCGTCAGCAAACAAATGCGCAGTGGCGCGGCCCATGCCGCTTGCCGCACCCGTGACGATGGCAACCTTACCAGCGATGGAACGGCTGAGCTTCGACAGTCTTGTCATGCTTTCCTCCGTAAATCTCTTCTATCGCCCGCCGGACACGGCTAGGGTATGGCCGGTGATATAACTGGCCTCATCACTCAGCAAAAACAGGATGGCGTTAGCTACCTCTGCCGGTTCGCCCAAACGGCCCATTGGGGTCAAAGTCATCGGACCCAAGGTCATGGTCTCTTGTAACTTTCGCAGACCTGGGCCCACTCGGTCCGTATCGATGGGTCCGGGCGCCACGGCATTAACGGTGATATTGTATTCTGCCAATTCGATAGCCACGTCACGAACAAACCCATGTACCCCGGCCTTACAGGCGGAATAGGCCGCGCCGCCAGTACTAAGCGCTGTCCAGGGCGTGCCTTCACGGGAGCCTGATGACAGGCAGACAATACGTCCCTGGCGCCGCTTTATCATATGCGGCGCCGCGTACCGGGTGCACAAAAATGTCCCGCGCAGATTGAGCCGCAAAGTGAAGTCCCAATCCTCAACCGACATTTCCCAAATTTTAGCATTACGCGCACCGCCTAGATTGTTGACCAAGCCATCGATTTGGCCAAAACATGAAATGGCAGATGTAATGAGATCCTGTACGACGGTTTCATCTGTAATGTCACCAATAACCGTATGGACGGCTAGGCCTGAAGCCTTAACATCGTCAGCCGTATTGGCAAGCGCCTCTTCGTCTAAATCGCCCAACACTAATTGTGCTCCCTCCGCTGCCAGGCGCAAGGCTGTGGAGCGGCCCAGGCCGTGAGCCGCACCAGTCACTACGACGACCTTATCCCGCATTCGGGCCAAAGTTAGTCCGCCATATGGAAGCCAGGGGTCGACCGCATCAAGCCGATTTCGTCCTCGGTCATATACTCCTCAATAGGTTCGAACAGCGGTGAGGAGAGATAACGCTCCGAGGTATCCGGTAACATGGCTAGAATGACTGACCCGGTCTCTGCTTTTTCAGCGATCTGCATGGCGATAGCAAAGGTGGAACCGCCTGACACACCCGTCATGATGCCTTCCTTGGCAGCTAGCTTGCTGGCCCATTCGATACCCACGGGGCCTGGCACCGGGATCACATCGTCATAGTAGTTGTTGTCTATGGCCTCTTGAAGCACCAGCGGAATGAAATTCGGCGTCCAACCTTGAATAAGATGGGGTTCCCATGCGGAATGACCAGCGGCAGGTCCCCCCTCGTCCGTACGCTCCTGGTCAATGCCGCTGCCAACAAGTTGGGCGTTCGCAGGTTCCAACAGAATAATTTTGGTATCTGGACGTTCCTTTCGCAGCACCCGGCCAATGCCTGTCACTGTACCGCCAGTGCCATAGCCTGTGACCACATAATCCAACCGCTGGCCATCGAAATCCGCCATTATCTCCCGGGCCGTGGTATTCTCGTGAATATCTGAGTTGTCCGGTGTCTCAAACTGCCGTGCCAAGAACCCACCGTTGGAGGCTGCTAGTTCTTTGGCTTTCTGGTACATTCCATAGCTCCCTTGTTCCCGCGGGGTCAGCACCACCTTAGCCCCCAGAAACCGCATCAACCGGCGGCGCTCCACAGAGAAACTATCCGCCATGGTAACTACTAGTGGATAACCCTTTGCGGCGCAGACCATGGCCAGGCCGATGCCCGTATTGCCGCTCGTCGATTCCACAACCGTTTGTCCCGGCTTCAGGTCGCCGCGCGCCTCGGCCTGCTCGATAATAGCGATAGCCAGCCGATCCTTGACAGAGGCCGCTGGATTGAAAAATTCGGCCTTCACGTAGATGATCACGCCTTCAGGCGCAAGATTGTTGATTCGAATGCAGGGCGTATCGCCGATGGTTTCCAAAACGGAGGCATAGAGCTCCCCTCGCCCCTTAGTGGAACGGGAATTATTGTTGGACGATGTCACAATGGCTCTCTCTCAGATGAAATAATGGGAATTGCCGGATCAATGCCAATCTTGGCATAGGACGATGCCGTAATGCCAGACCATGATTGATTTTGTCAGACAAAGTTTGAAATTGATGTCAGCTTTAATCAAACAAAAAATATTATGATTGCCCTAATCGACGCGGGTGACGCCATATCGTTCACAACAAATAATTTGTGGATGGTCGCATCTATATCCTTGGCAGGTATTGCAAATTGCCGCAATACCCTACGCTGCCTCTACTGCGACACGGGTGTCGTTGTAACAGGCACCCTCAGACAAATCGGCCTTCGTGGCAGGGGCGAGGGCCGAGACCGTCTGGCCATTGCTCGTCGTCTTCATCCAGGCACCCTTATAGGATAACAGAACCCTGGGGGCGACGCTGTCGGTGATGCGCAGGGGGAGAAAGACCTCTCCTTGGTCGTTATAAACCCGGACCCGCTGGCCATCTATCAGTCCACGCAGGGCGGCATCGTCAGGGTGCATTTCCAGGGGTGGAACACTGTCGGACTTTGGCAGGCCGCCAAAGGTTGAATTAGTCCGCCAATTGGATGACGGCGAGATCAAGGCAAAGGGATGATCAGGTACCGCCTTCTGGTCCTCGGCCAGAGGTACATACAACGGTATGGGGGCATCAAATGTTTCCGTCAGGTAGGCGGATTTCAACTCAATGCGGCCACTCCTTGTCGTCGGGACCCTCTCAAAGCCGATACGATCCGTGGGCGCTCCCATTGATAACGCCGTGCCAGTGGGCAGTTCGCTAGCAAGCGTGCCGGATAAGCGAGGGTCATCAGCATCAATGGCATCGTCGATCAAAGCCTTGTCCGAGGCCTGGAATATGGGATCGTCAAAACCGAAACGGTGCGCCAACCGACGGAAAATTTCTGTGTTGGGCAACGCTTCGCCCACCGGTTCGATCACGGGTTCAGCACGCTGCAGAAATTGCTGGCCATATGCACAGAATATATCCTCATGCTCAAAATGGCTGGCCGCCGGCAGGACCACATCCGCGTATGCAGCCGTATCGGTCATGGCCACATCCGCAACTACGGTGAAGACATCCTCTCGCGCCAAACCCCGTCGCATCGTGTTTTGATCCGGATGCACGATCAAGGGATTATGGTTGTAAACAAAAATGCCGCGCAATGGTGGTTCGATATCGTCCTGAGCTAAATGACGACCGATATCTATGATATTCAGGGTTCTTGTCCCTTCGGGGACTAAATCCGGCCGTGTCAGTTTGCCGAGTGTTTTCGGGAACAGGTTGCCAGATCCTCCCAGCAATCCACCAGCCGGATGGTGAAATTTTCCCGTGAGGGCCGGTAAGGCGAAAATTGCTCGGATCCCAGCCCCACCGTTGCGGTTCCTCTCCAGCCCGTTGCCGATGGCCACGGTTGCCGCTTCTGCTTCTTGATACCAGCTTGCCAGTTGCTTAATCTCATTGGCGGCTAAGCCAGTTATCTCGGCCGCCCGTTCAATGCTGAATTGACGAGCTTGCGCCATAAACGCTTCTGCCCCTTCCACCATTCGGTAGATAAAATCCTGGTCAAAAGCGCCACGCCGTTCAAGTTCCGCCGCCAGGGCAAAAGCCAGAACTACATCAGTTCCGGGACGCAGACCCAGGTGTAGATCCGCCTGCTCGGCGACCTTGATCCTTTTGGGGTCCACCACGACCACTTTGCCGCCGCGATCCCGCAGACGCTGTAACACGGGCGCCAGATGCAGGTTGGAATAGGTGACGTTATTACCCCAGACCACGATCAAGTCGGAACTTTCAAGGTCCGTCATTTGAACACCGGCGATGGCGCCAAATGTGCCGGCCCAGGCCTCCGACTTGATACCGCCACACAAGGGTCGGCGCGACAAGACAGTAGCACCCAAATTATGGAAGAAACGCAGATCCATGGAGCCACCGGCTAGCATGCCGTGAGGACCAGCATAGTTTAGCGGTATGATGGTTTCCCGCCCATATTGCGCAATTGCGCTCTGAAAGCGGTCGTGGATTATACTCAGGGCTTCTTCCCAACTAATGGGTTCGAAAGTCCCTTCGCCCTTAACGCCGATACGCCGTAGGGGCTGCGTCAAACGGTTCGATCCATGGACGAATTCGGGATAGAGCTGCGAGACCTTAGAGCAGATAGCGCTTTTCGTCAGAGGATTTGCGTCAGAACCGTGCACCTTTATAATCTGTCCATCCTCGACCGTCACGTTTAGCGAACAGGTATCAGGGCAGTCCAAAGGGCATACGCTTGCCAATTGCTGGGCCATAGCAAAATCTCCTATCGAAATAACTTAGAACAGATCATATGAACCCAAATTGGCTGTAAGAAAAGAGCCAATCTGAATTCTGCCATCGTGGACTTTTTGGACCAAGGACTGACCTGCACCCACGAACGAATCCCCTATTCGAGGTATACCGAGCGGTGGGGGGAGGGAAGCGGATGATAATCAGTGGCCCTTAAAAATTTT
>CAJWZI010000104.1 GCA_913049615.1 uncultured Alphaproteobacteria bacterium
AAATCAGAACAAGCGCGCCGCTTAACTTCAAGTAGAAGAATCGTCGATAAGACAAAAAGGACACCGATTGATGAGGCTGATCTACGCCCGATATCATGTACTAACACTCGACAGATTGATCAACATGTCTGGACTTATCCGCGCCGCCGCACCCGTTGGACACGAACGCACACAAACCGGACCGCCATCGATGCCTATGCACATATCACACTTGACCGCCTGCTCAGACACGTTCGCGCCGACCTCCTCGAAACGGTCTTGTCCAAACAACAACCAGGCCAGAACATTTGGGCGTCGTGATCGAGGCGCAGCCATTTGGATGACGTTATACGGACAGTTTTTCTCGCAATTTCCGCAGCCGATACAACTATCCTCTATATAAATCTCGCCATTCGCAGAACGCTTAATCGCATCCGGTGGGCAATCAACCATACAGTACGGGTGCTCACAGTGACGACATGACGTGGGCAGATGCACGTTGGCAAACGATGGCCCGGCTTCTCGGTCAAGCCGCGCAATACCGTGGTGAGTTGCAGCACAGGCTGCCTCACAGTTATCGCATCCGGTACAAAGCGATTCATCGATGACCAGAATATCCGTGGCCTCGCTGACACCCTGAGATAACAAGAACTCTAGGACATCACTCGCGCTTTCATGCTGCGACATCTTTTCATTAGCAGCAACGCGTTCACGAAAGGTGCGTTCGACTGCGGCGCGGGCGTTGTCATTCTCAGCCATCAGCGCCTTAAAATGCTCGCCGTCAATTCGAATGGCTTCGCAATCAACCGCCGCGCGGACGGTAGCCGACCGCGGCCTGTCAGACAGAAGCGCCATCTCCCCCACATAGTGACCGGCTCGAGCGTAACTTAGCGTGATTTCTCGAGTGCCGATGCGGCGCGAGATGGAAACCGACCCTTTTCTCAGAAGGTACAAGGCATCGCCCTCCTCACCCTGGCGAAAAAGCGTTGTTCCCGCCGGATAAGCAACGATCTCAGCGTCATGAGCTAAACCGGCAAAGGTTTCTCGACTGACATTCGGGGCAATGTGCGTTTGCATCTCACGGATCACCGCCTCGTGATCCATCGCCGCTTTTACCGAGACCACCGTTTCACACAGCTTGACCATCAAACGTCGCGGCACCTCTAGCAGGGTACACCGCTGTTGTGCGACAACCGTAGCATTCCGCCGACGCCCGGAGATCAATCCCATTTCACCAAAGAAATTGCCTTTATTAATAATGACCCGACGAGTCGAATCATTCGAATCAATCAGAACGGCAACAGCTCCCTCAAAGATCACGAAAAGTGAATTCGTATAGTCATTGCGTTCAAAAACAACGGCGCCTTCAGCCAGCACATGAATAGTCGATTCCGCCACCACCTCACGAAGGGCGAGCGAACCCAGTCCCTTAAACACAGCAATCTCTTCCGCCAAGCGGTGCATGACCTCAGTCACCGAGACATTCCCCAACGGGGAGAGACACTCCTTGAGCAACGCTTCATCGGCCGGATCAATTGAATGTCCACGAATATGTTCAATGACTTCGTAACCCTGATTCAAGGCTTGCTTGATTAACGGATAACCGGCCACTGCACCAACGACGTAAAGGCCCGGCACGTTCGATTCATAGCGCGCGCTGAGTGTTGGCGGTGCATTACGGTCATTCGAGGAGAATTCCACTCCGCACGCCTCAAGAAATCGTCTCGGTGGCGCGGCGCCTAATCTCGCGATCACTCGATCGCAATCAACGACGGTGACACCGTTTGGCGTATTAAACGCAATACTGCCGTTATCTAACTCAATAGCGGTGGCATTCCAAAGCGGAATGACACTACCCGCATCGATGGCTGACCGTATTGAGCTTTCATTTGCCGATTTAGCCGACACAAATTCCTCACCCCGGTTGGCCACATAGACCGTGTTGTTTTCAACCAATCCGAGAGCATTCTCGATGGCACTATCACCAGCACCTATCACGACAATGCGTTCGGATTGATGTGCCGCGGCATCATCCAGGTGATATTGGATAGGTAAACGCTCGTCGGCGGAGAGATCCAGTTTGTTGACGTTGCCCTGTAAGCCAATGGCTAACACAACACTTTTGGTCGTGATACGTTGCTCTTTTTCGATGATAAGAACAAACGCACTTTCACCCCGTTCGATACCAGTGACCCGCGCCTCGTAACACATATTGATACCCAACTCATCAATTCGATCACCCCAACTCTGCAACACTTCCTCTCGACTGGCAGCGGCAAATGGCAGATCCGATCTAAGCGGCAGCGTTGAGGGGTAGGCCATCACAAACTTCCCACGCTGGTACCGGACAAGCGTATCTGCCGAGTGCGATGCCGCCTCCAACACCACATGCGTCATACCGGTTGCAGCTGCCCGCGCACCTGCACTCAAGCCCGCGGGACCGGATCCAACAATAACAACGTCAAATTCAGAGGTCATGGAAAGTCACAATCCGGTGTTCCCGTTATGAATAACCGCCGTTCGTTGGAGCCCAACACGGACATTCCCAATCCTGGTTTTCGCTTGCCAATGAGGCGAGGTTACATACTGGCACATAACCCGTGTATCCTTAACTGAGTCGGATCTCGCATTCTAAAGTCAACATTGCCGAAGACCTTGTTTGGGGCGTCAGGGCCATCAAAAAAGGCAAGTGCCAGGTCGGTCTGTGATTCCACCTGGTAACAAAAATCGGGTATTTCTACTCTTTTGGCATCGAATACTTAACCTGACTACCAGTTGCCGGACGGTGGCCACGGGTGGTACTGTCAGACTAAAGAATAACGCAATGGGCGGAACTCGCCGGTGTTTGTTCTGGCCCTTATCGTGGAACGACACTACCACACCACCTCCCGGGAGCAGAGTGCATGTTGATTAGACAAAAACTCACCTTTCTTGTATTCCTGATACCCTTTGTAGGCAGCGTGGCAGCATCTGACCTGCATTTATCAGGTGATCCTGTCAGTGGTCAACGATTGCACCAAGCGCGCTGCAGCGGTTGTCATGTGAAGCAGTTTGGAGCGGACGGATCAGGGGTTTACTTGCGCACCCCTCGCCGCGTCACCAACGTACAAGAACTGTTTGCATTTGCCAATCGCCTCAAGCATTTCAACCGCACGATGGATCCCAATCTTCAGCTTGATGACATACAGATGGGTAACATCGTTGCTTATATCAATAAATACTACTATCACTTTTACTAGTATTTCGAAACCGCGCTGAGCAACCTTACTGAGGCGAAACCCGTGTTAGCCAAAGCCCTTCTCCATGGATCACACCACAGACAGGCCCAGATGTAACCACGCCACAATCCATGGCACCAACAGGGCAGGTCTTCCCTATGAAGTGGCTTCCAACCGGACACAGTCGTGTGCACTGTTGGGGACATTATTGCCCCGTGCCAACCCTCTAGCGCTACGACTTGGCCTTTAGAGTCGTGGCCACTGGTCAACTGACATTACGTCAACTGACACCGGCCATCGGAGCTGAGGTCTCCAACGTTAATCTCGCCGAACCCATTACCGAGACGCTATCAAACGCAATTTACGATGCTTTGATAGAGCACCAAGTGCTCTTCTTTCGTGACCAAGCCATCACACCGGAAAATCATCTGGCCTTTGCTCGATCTTTCGGAGAACCACAACCACCACATCCAGTTTATCCCAGTGTAGATGGATTCGAGAATGTCATTCAGTTAAAGAACGGCCCAGATAATCCCCCCGATACCGATGGTTGGCACACCGATCTGACTTTCCAGCAACAGCCCCCTTTCGCCTCCATTCTCTGGGCAAAACAGGTTCCAGCCTGTGGCGGAGACACGCTGTATCTGTCTTTAGCCTCTGCCTATGAACGCCTCCCCGAGGGAGTCCGCTCGGAACTGCGCGACATGAGTGCTGTTCATGATCTTGGCGATTTCAGAAATACCTTTGCAAGAAACCAAACAGATGGCGCTGCCATCACCTCGGCTCACGAGAAATTTGGCTCCGCGATTCATCCCGTGGTGCAAACCCACCCGGTCTCGGGAAGGCGGTTTCTGTTTGTCAATGAAGGCTTTACCCAGCACCTGATTGGCCTCAAAGCCACAGACAGTAACAAACTACTCGACTACCTCTATCATCACATCAGTCAACCTGAAAACCAGGTTCGTTTCCAATGGACGACCCATGCAATGGCGATTTGGGACAACCGATGCACGAGCCACTATGCAACGGCCGATTATTTACCTGAACAGCGCATCATGCACCGCATCACTGTCGTTAATGATGCAAGAGTAAACGATCGTTGAGAAATCCAATTGATCGTTCACACCAGGTCACCCGTGTCATAAACAAGTGCCCCATAACCACCAGAATGAAACGTATCGGCAACAAATTTCTCGGTGCTATTGATATCACCTAGGAAATCGTGAGCACAAGCGTTGAGGCCGCACCTCAAAAACAATCTTCACAAGCCTCCCGCACGCTATCAAGCCATGGCGTCTTGAAATTCATCCATCGGTAATAGAATTTCCCTACCTTGATTGGTCTTCGCGCGCGCGCAAAGACGCCCACGGCACCAGAAACACGCTGCACATCACCATGGTCGCGGCCAACAACATGACTTGACCAATCCCCTGCAGAAAAGCCACCGTACGCGCCACTGACAAAAGTGCCACACGGTCACTGTCAAGGTCTTGTGGCCATTTCAATTCAGCCAGCTGCGCAACATTCTCGAGGATTGCCTGACGGGAAGCTGCAGGCAACTCACTCATAGCCATCGTATCAATCAGTGTCGACCGAAATACCCCCGTCAGCACAACCACCATCACTGCGATCCCAATCAGCATGCCCACACGAGAAATCGAGTTATTGATACCGCTCGCCAGCCCACTGTTTTGAGGACCTAGTGCAGCCACTGCCAAGGCAGTGAGCGGCGTTACCACCAGCCCGGTGCCAACCGCAATCGCCAATATTCCGATACCCACCTCAGGGAAATAATGCCAATGCGGCTCGATGCGTGACAACCAGGCCAGTCCAGCCGCAATACACAATGGCCCCGCAATTAGGAAAACGCGAGGACCCAGCTGATCGACTTTCTTTCCAACCAACCGTGAAAATGCAATGACGCAAAGCGCAATAGGTAGACCCGCTGCCCCAGACTCCAGCGCCGAGTAACCAAGACCCTGTGCCATCAGGAAAGGAAGAAAATAAAGACCCGACTGAAACCCACCAAATAAGAGTAGCGTCATCACGCTCAACGCCATAAATCGATTTCGGGACAACATTTGTAATGGCAACATGGGGTACGTGATGACTCGCTGTGAAAAAATAAACACAACAAGACTCACACCACCGGCCAGAAAACTCAACTGCACCAGTACCGAAGAAAATCCACGCCGACTGGCTTCGAGCAATCCAAAAACCAATGCGCCTAACGTCAGGATTGAAAGACACGCGCCGAACCAATCGATTGGACGAGTGTGCCTGTTTTCGTAAGCCGGCACGGGGACAAAACGCATCAGACACAACACGACAACCCCGATGGGAAGATTAAGAAAGAAAATCCAGTGCCAGGTTGCGTAATCCACCGCAACACCACCGATCAACGGGCCAAACGGAATCATCAGTGATGACACCGCCGCCCACGTGCCGATTGCTTTGCCCCGTTCCCCTGGCGGGAAACTGGCGTTAATCAAGGCCATACTTGCCGGCGCCATGAGGGCCGCTGACATGCCTTGCAAACCACGTGCACCAATTAATTCGCCAGTTGACCCCGACAGCGCGCACAGCAAAGATGACACAGTGAAAAGCGACATGCCGAGAGTCAGTACCGTGCGGGTACCCCAACGATCAGCGAGTGCGCCGCCCGTCATCATGACAGACGCGACGAAAAGAAGATAAATCTCAGCAATCCAATGCGCATCGGCAGCATCGACACCGAAACCACGCTGAATAAATGGCAGGGCAGTATTCACCGCCAGCATGTCAGCGAACGCAATCCCTGAGGTAATGCCCGTAACCACTACAACAATACGATTACTCACAAGTCAGTCCCACACTCCAATGAATCTGATAACCATCAGGAAGCTATACCGGCAAGAAAGCGATCCAACTGATTGGCAAAACTCTGCCGGTCAGACTGACCAAATGGCAAGGGACCCCCTGTCTGTACGCCACTGCTTCGTAGCGTTGCCATAAAATCTCGCATATTGAGTCGTTCGCGAATATTCTCTTCTGTATAAAGTTCTCCACGCGGGTTGATTGCCATACAACCCTGGGCGACCACCTCTGCCGCTAAAGGAATATC
>CAJWZI010000105.1 GCA_913049615.1 uncultured Alphaproteobacteria bacterium
ATCTTGCCTCGGAACGCGCATATCACTACAAACCTGGCGAAGTATCTGAAGTCATTAACCTGCCAGAATCCGAGGAAGATGCCTTTGGTGACGCGCGTTACAGCATGCTGGAAGCTTTGGCGGATTTCGATGATGACCTGATGGAAAAGGTCCTGGAGGACATCACACCGGAAAAGGAAGAACTTTACGCTAACCTGACCAAGGATTTTCAAGACGCCAACATAATCCCCGTTCTTCTGGGCGCGGCGGAACAGGGCGGCGGCATCTTCCGTTTGCTGAAGGCGCTACGCCACGAAGTACCTGCAGCCAATGTGGCTGCTACCCGGGCGGGCGCCGATGATTTGTCTGGCAACGTAGCTCAGGTGCTTAAAACCTATCACACGCAGCACGGCGGCAAGGTTTCCATCGCGCGAGTGTGGTGCGGTGAGATCAAGGAGGGAATGACGCTAAACGGACAGCGCGTCTCTAGCTTGTTCCGCATGATGGGACATGATCAACAGAAGATCCCAAATGCCGCCGCTGGCGAGGTGGTGGGGCTGGGCCGCATGGAAGAGGCAATCACAGGTGAAACATTATCGGACACCGGCTCGAATTCCCTGGGCACGCCGGACATTCTCCCTCCCGTCTATTCCCTGGCAATCGCCGCCTCTAAACGGGACGATGAAGTGAAACTATCCGCTGCCTTAGCCAAGGTACGGGTCGAAGATCCGTCAATCACCGTGGGGCATGATGAAGATACCCATGAGCTGGTAATGCGGGGGCAAGGTGATATTCATCTGAAGATCACCATGGATCGTTTGTTGAGTAAATACGGTCTGGAGGTCAAATCTGAGCGCCCCAAGGTGCCCTATATGGAGGCGATTAGGAAAAGCATCGAACAACACGGCCGGCACAAAAAGCAATCAGGTGGTCACGGCCAATTTGGTGATGTGCATCTGGCTATCAAGCCGTTGCCGCGCGGTTCGGGTTTCGAATTCGTGGATAAAATTGTTGGAGGGGCTATTCCTCGTCAGTACATTCCTGCAGTGGAATCCGGTGTGAAAGATTATTTGGACAAGGGGCCGCTTGGTTTTCCAGTAGTCGATGTTTCAGTTACGGCGTTCGACGGGCAGTATCACGCGGTAGACTCGTCGGAACTTGCCTTCAAGATGGCAGCGCGTACGGCCATGAACGAGGGTATGAAACAGTGTAATCCCGTACTGCTGGAACCTATTCTAGAAGTGGCAATTGCGGCGCCGTCGGAACATACGCCTAAAATCAACGCTATCGTTTCAGGTCGTCGAGGACAGATACTAGGCTTTGACACCCGCGTAGGTTGGAGCGCCTGGGACGTGGTCTCAGCACATATGCCGCAATCGGAGCTACATGACCTGATCATCGAATTGCGGTCAGCAACCCAAGGTACGGGTAGCTATACCGCGACTTTCGACAGATTGCAGGAGTTGACGGGACGCCTAGCGGATGATGTGGTCGCAGCCAATAACGAGGAACAAGCGGCCTGAGCGACTAATTTAGGGGGTCACCAATGGAACCATCAGCGGTAACCGCAGCGGCCAAACTGCTGGCGCAGGCGCGGCGTGACAAGACCACTATCGAAGGTTTACCAGATCATTTGAAGCCCCAAAATTTGGTTGATGCCTATAGAATTCAGGATGCCTTGATCCCTCTAATTGAAGAGTTGTCGAACGGCAAGGCCGCCGGTTACAAGGCCGGTGCCACGACGGAAGCAGCGCAGCAGAATTTTGGTTTAGACACACCCTTCCGGGGGATCTTGGTATCCTCTTATATGTTGGAAGACGGGGCCACCATCGCGGCAGCGGATTGCAAATTTCGTTTACTGGAAGCTGAATTCGCCTTCTACCTAGCCGAGGACTTGCCCGCTGCAGCCGCCCCGTACGATCCTGGTGGCATTCAGGCCGCGGTCGGCGGCGTGATGACCTCAATTGAGGTGGTTGATTTGCGTTATGACGCAGGCATGGGGGCGGGCGGCCTGCAAATTATCGCTGACAATTCTGCGGCAGGTTACTGGATCAAGGGAACTGATATCGCCGACGTAGACGCCGTTGATTTTGAGGATTGGCCAGTGACATTGCACATTAATAGTGCACTAGCGGCGGAAGGAAACGCCTCGAACGTTTTGGGAAATCCCTTTAATTCCCTGACCTGGCTAGCTAATGCCCTATGCCAGCAAGGGGGTGGCTTGAAGGCGGGCGACATCGTCACTGCAGGGTCCTGCATCGCGCCGACCCCGGCACCGCAGGGCGAGGTAAAGGCTGTAGCGGATTTCGGCAGCTTGGGAAAAGTTGCTGTCAACTTTGGTTCGTAATCCTATGGTTTCGACGCGACATGAGCAGGCGGCTGGATGCTTGATGGAAGCGCGGCGAGCCGGGTGCCGGCTACCTTACTTGCCGGAAAATTGCCGCCCAGACGACGAAAACGATGCCTATTTAGTGCAAGACCAATTCGTTTCTGCGATGTTGTACGAATACGGTGGCGTTGTCGTTGGTTACAAGGCCGGCTGCACCAATGTCACCGCCCAAGAACAATTGGGTCTTTCTTCTCCTTTTTCAGGGCATTTGTTGTCGGCCTTTGTTCGAACGTCCCCAGCCATCATTCTTTCAGACGATGGTTTCATGCGTATGATTGAGGCGGAGATCGGGTTTCGGCTAGGCCTGGATTTACCTGGCACCACGAGACCATACACGGCCGAAAGCGTTAGCCCGGCCCTTGCTACGATCTTCGGCGCAATTGAGGTCGTCGATTCCCGTTATGAGGATTGGACAACCGCCGGCGCACCGCAGTTAATCGCCGATAACGCCTGCACCGGCTTTTGGGTTCATGGTAAAGAAGTGTCTGATGTTATGTGTGTTGATCTAGCCAACCATCCCGTACAGGTGTATCGCAACGGCCTGTCGGCGGAAATCGGCAATAGCGCCAACGTTCTGGGTAATCCAATGAACGTGGTTGCCTGGCTGGCCAATCATTTGATCAACAGAGGTAGTTATCTGCGCTCGGGACAATTCATTACAACCGGCACCATGATCGCCGTAAATGGGGCGGAAAAAGGCGATAAGGTCGAAGCTGATTTTGGCGCCTTGGGACGTGTTGAAGTGAATTTCACATAATTTCTACTGGATTTTTTTGTTCACAGGGGATTAAGGGCATAGGACGTTGTCTCACCGAAAATGACCCCCATAACAATAATAGTTACTCGAGGATTTAGAGGCTCAATATGTTGATCAAAACAAATCGATCCTGGAAAATGCCCGAGCGCGACGCGACTTCGGAGCATATTTTTCTAAACCGGCGTCATTTCCTAAGCGCGATGGGTCTAGGAACGACGACCTTGATCGGCCGCAATGTTTTTGCAGCTAAGAGAAAAATAGGTGACCCGACGGCGAACCTTTACCCAGCAAAACGCAATGAAAAATTTAAACTAGATCGCCCCTTGACTGAAGAGAAGGATGCCGCCTCGTATAATAATTTTTTCGAATTTGGTTCCCACAAACGTATCGCGTTCGAGGCCAGTGCTCTAAAAATTCGGCCCTGGACGGTATCCTTTGAAGGTATGGTTGAAAAGGCAATTCAGGTCGATATTGATACCCTGATACGCGCCATGCCCCTCGAGGAACGCCTTTATCGGATGCGTTGTGTTGAGGCTTGGTCTATGGCTGTCCCATGGACGGGCTTTCCCATGACCGAATTGGTAAAGTTCGCCCAGCCATTATCCAGTGCGAAATATGTAGTCATGCAAACTTTTCATGACAAGGATATGGCCAGGGGGCAAAAACAGGTTTGGTATCCTTGGCCCTACACTGAAGGGTTGACCATAGCGGAAGCGACTAATGAACTAACCTTTATGGTCACGGGCGTCTACGGCAAACCGGCGGCTAATCAGTTTGGCGCGCCGCTACGCTTAATTGTACCGTGGAAATACGGTTTCAAATCCGCTAAATCGCTCGTCCGCTTTTTATTCACAGACAAACGGCCAACCACCTTTTGGGAGCAAATTCAATCCTCTGAGTATGGCTTCTGGGCCAACGTCAATCCTGAGGTTTCCCATCCACGTTGGAGCCAAGCGACAGAACGGGTCCTTGGCTCTAATGATAGGGTGCCAACATTGCTTTACAATGGTTATGGGGAGCAGGTAGCCCATTTGTACAAGGATATGAAGGGCGAAAAGTTGTTCATGTAGTCCTCAGCTATCTAGCCGTGTCTGTTGCCTTGATGATTTTTGATTGTGACGGCGTTCTCGTCGATAGCGAGCCTCTCGCCAATCGCATTTTGTCAGAATGCTTTCAAGACGCGGGCTTCCCCATCGATTACGATACCTGCTTCCGCACAATGGTCGGTCTCTCGCTTCAGGCCTGTTTTAAAATAGCGGAGGAATGGCACAATAAATTGCTGCCGACCGATTTCTTCAATACGGTACAAAATCGCACCTATCTAGCCATTCGAGACGAGTTGCAACCCATTCCCGGCGTCCTTGGTGCCATTGAGGCTATCCCCTTACCCCGCTGCGTCGCCTCGTCTTCGGAGCACGGCAAAATTGAACTGAGCTTGAACAAAACTGGCCTAGCACCGCTGTTTGGAGATAATCTTTTTTCGGCCCACCAAGTAGCCCGTGGCAAACCATTTCCCGACTTATTTCTGTTTGCCGCCAGAGAAATGGGATTTAAGCCGAACAATTGCGTGGTGATCGAGGACAGCCCCTATGGCGCGTCAGCCGCCCGGGCGGCGGGGATGACAGTATTCGGCTATACGGGCAGCGGCTTCGCAGAAAAATTGGCGGATGAAGGCGCCCATATCTTTGATAGTATGGAGGAACTGCCCCAACTTTTGGGATTTGCCCGGTAGGGCAAAAAATCTAAGAGGACATCGCCATGCGCGAACACAATCTGCCCCTCAAGGGCATCAAGGTACTTGATTTGACCCATGCCCGCGCCGGCCCCACGGCAGTTCGGCAATTGGCGGACTGGGGCGCAGACGCCATTAAGATTGAGGTACCAGTTGAGAAAGACAGCGGTCAGGGCCTAGGCGGTGCGCGCCATGGGCCCGATTTCTTGAACCTCCATCGCAACAAGCGTGCCATTACCCTGAACCTGAAAAAACCGCAAGGTTTGGAAATTTTTTTTACGCTGGCTAAGGATGCTGACGTGATCGTGGAAAACTTTCGGGCGGAGGTCAAACATCGTCTGGGCGTCGACTATGAAAGCGTGCGAAAAGTTAATTCGCGCATCATTTATGGCTCGATTTCCGGATTTGGACAAAGCGGGCCGATCTCGAAACGCGCCGGTGTGGATCAAATTGCCCAGGGTATGGGCGGACTCATGTCGATCACCGGCTTACCGGGACAGGGTCCAGTTCGGGTCGGAATTCCAATCGCCGACTTGACCGCAGGTATGTATTTAGCCCAAGGCATCTTACTGGCTCTGATCGAGCGCAATCAATCAGGCGAAGGGCAATGGGTCCATACCTCGTTGCTAGAGGCGCAGATCTCTATGTTGGACTTTCAGGCGGCCCGTTGGTTGATTGACGAGGATGTGCCCGGTCAGGCTGGCAACGACCACCCCACGAATATTCCCATGGGCGCATTCAAAACTGCCGATGGTGCTGTAAACATCGCAGCTTCATCAAGCCGGCTGTGGACCCGTTTCTTAGAAGTGGCAGATGCAAAGGATTTGGCAGCGCACCCAGATTTCCGGACTGCAGCCCTGCGTTCGAAGAACCGCACTGGCTTGAATGAAGTAATCGGCACGATTATGGCCAAACGCACCAGCCAGGACTGGATCGAATCCCTCAGCGAGGCGGGCGTGCCTTGTGGTCCCATTAACAGTATTGATCAGACTTTCGCCGAACCGCAGGTCAAGCACCTTGGCATCGCCACGCCCATGCATCATGAAGCGAAAGGCACAATTAAAGTAGTGGGCCAGCCGGTGCATCTGGAGCGCACGCCGCAACCGGCAGAAATTCGCAAACCCACGCCAGAACTGAGCGAGCACACATCGGAAGTGCTGGCCGAACTTGGCTACGACCAGGCCAGAATTGACGAACTACGGGAACTCGGGGTCGTCTAGGGCATAACCGCCAGAATTTTGTTGTAGACCTCTTCGATCAGCCCCATGTCGCCAGGCTTGCTCTCCTAGTTCAACTTGGCGCCATCGTTTACGGCACGGGCATCCTCTGTGCCGCGGGTAAAATAGCGGCCTAATTAGCGGAATTGGCATCGAGAAATTTGACACAATGGGTCTTGGTCAACACCAGGCAATGTCCATCCTGAAAAGGGTTAATGTCCAT
>CAJWZI010000106.1 GCA_913049615.1 uncultured Alphaproteobacteria bacterium
CCAAAGAACCAAATTCATATAAAATATCTATGCGCAGCGACAAAAATTACACAAATCCTCTGCCAATGAAATTTGTTAGTATAAATTTTAGGAGAATGGAATAATTGTCGGCGTGCAGCCAGGAAAATCCAGTCGCAAGTGTTCAGGTGGTACAATCCTGAGCCCCGGGGACGATGACATCGCCATCAACAGGGGATGAGCCGGTCAAGCGATAGCACTTTTGGATTGCCGGTTCGGGTTGCCTATTGCCACACGTGTCGTTGCCATTTCTAACGTTGTATTTGTAGTTAGGTGAGATTAACGGTACGTAAATGTTGCCTCGCGTTTTTCCAGAAAGGCGTCGCGACCTTCGATGTAATCAGGCCCTTGAAAACCTTCGACGCGCAATCGGCGGGAAGTTTCCGTTTCATCTGTCGCTCCCTCCAAAATTTCACCAACCATGGCCTTGACTGCTCGGACGGTGAATTGAGAGAGGTTACAAAGATTTTCAGCAAATGCCCTCGTTTCTGACTCCAAATCTTCAGGCTCGAACAGCCGTGTGGCCAAGCCGATGGAAAGCGCCTCTCGGGCCTCAATGACCTTGGCACCCATGAGCATCTCCTTAGCCCGGCTAGGACCAATCAAGTCGGATAGACGTTTGGTTTCCAGCAGGCTGTACGCAATGCCAAGTTTAGCTGGCGGGATACAAAAGCGGGACGTGGTATCTGCATAACGTAGATCACAGTTAAGAGCGATGGCACACCCACCGCCGAAGCAAACCCCCCGCACCATAGCAATGGTCGGTTTATTCAGATCAGAAATAGCGTTATAGGCCGTGCGAATTTTGTCATGATAGTCCGCAGCGCTCTCAGCCGTAGCATGAACGATGGGAAACTCTGAAATGTCGGCCCCGGCGGCAAAAGCACGTGGAGCGCCGGAACGTAGGATCACCACCTTTATATCCGGATCATCGCCAGCCTGGCCGAACAGCTCTATGATGCCCTGCCAGACCTCCGCATTCAGGGCGTTTAGTTTATCTGGGCGATTTAGCACAATTTCGGCGATTTCGTCTTCTTTGTTCATATATATAGGATCGTTACTCATGGTTGGCCTTTCTAATGCGCTATAAGATACCCTGATCCGTATTTGAGGATGGCATGGCAAACTATTCGATCTTTACCTTAGCGCGCAACGCCCTAAACCGCCATCGCGACTGGCCTCAAGCTTGGCGTAGCCCCAAACCACGCCCGTCCTATGATGCCGTGATAGTCGGCGGCGGTGGCCACGGTCTGGCCACGGCCTATTACCTGGCGGACCGCCATGGCATGCACAACATTGCAGTTGTCGAGAAAGGTTGGATCGGCGGTGGCAATACAGGGCGGAACACCACCATCGTCCGCTCCAACTATCTCTATCCCGAAAGTGCGGCAATTTATGACCATGCCCTAAATTTATGGGAGGGGTTAAGCCAGGAATTGAACTTCAATGTCATGTTTTCCCCCCGCGGCGTGATCAATCTCGCCCATGATCCCCATGAGGAGAGAGAGTTGAAACGGCGCATTTACGCCAATCAGTTGGCAGGTGTGGATGCAGAATGGGTTGGCCCCACACAATTAGCTGAAATCTGCCCAATTCTGAACTTGGACCCCGACATTCGTTATCCCGTTATCGGCGGCACACTGCAGCGGCGGGCAGGAGTTGCACGTCACGACGCCGTGGCCTGGGGTTATGCCCGGGCGTCAGACCAACTAGGCGTCGACATCATTCAAAACTGTGAAGTCACAGGCTTCGATATTCGCGATGGGAGAATTGAAGGGTTGCAGACCACACAAGGGGACATCAGCACCTCCAAGGTAGGCGTAGTGGCAGCGGGGCATTCCTCCATCCTAGCGGCCATGGCCGGTATCCGCCTGCCCCTGGATAGCCACCCCTTGCAAGCACTGGTATCAGAACCTGTAAAGCCGGTAATGCCGACGGTGATTATGTCCAACAAGGTACATGCATATATGAGCCAATCGGACAAGGGTGAGTTGGTAATCGGGGCTGGTATCGATCTTTATAATTCCTATGCTCAGCGCGGAAGCTTTGGCGTGATTGAAGAAACTATCAGAGCAGTGGTTGAACTGTTCCCCATCACCTCCCGCCTGAAGATGATGCGGCAATGGGCCGGGATTGTGGATGTCTGCCCTGACGCCAGCCCGATAATTTCTGCGACGCCGGTAAAAGGATTATTCTTCAATTGCGGCTGGGGCACCGGTGGTTTCAAGGCGACGCCCGGTTCGGGCCATGTGTTCGCCCACACACTGGCTAAGGACGAGCCCCACCCGATCAATGCGCCCTTTGCCCTGGAGCGCTTTTACAGTGGTGCCTTAGTGGCCGAGCATGGTGCCGCAGCGGTGGCTCACTGATGCTTCTGCTTGACTGTCCCTGGTGCGGTGTCCGCTCTGAAGAGGAGTTTTCCTGCGGCGGCGAAGGTCATATTGTGCGTCCTTTGAATTCGGAAGATATGGATGACACTGCCTGGGGCGATTATGTCTTCATGCGCACCAATCAAAAAGGCGTTTACTATGAACGCTGGCGTCACAGCCACGGTTGCGGTCGTTGGTTCAACGCAGCCCGCAGCAGCACCACCCACGAGATCCTGGCCATCTACCGCGTTGGCGATGCCAAGCCGGAACTGCCTGAATGAACACTCAAATCAACCGGAGGTCCGAAGGAGGCCGGATTGACCGCGATGAAACGCTTACGTTTAGTTTCGATGGCAATACCATGCAGGGTCACCGAGGCGATACGTTAGCCTCAGCCCTCCTGGCAAATGGGGTGCGCCTCGTAGGACGCAGTTTCAAATATCACCGTCCGCGCGGGCTGATGGCATCTGGGGGCGAGGAACCCAATGGTCTAGTGCGCCTGCGCACCGGCGGCCGAGCGGAACCGAATGTTCGTGCCACTGAGGCAACCCTGTACGACGGTCTGGAAGCGGAAAGCCAGAACCGCTGGCCCAGCCTGCGCTATGACGTGGGCGCGATTAATGATCGATTGTCGCCTCTGTTTCCCGCAGGTTTTTACTATAAGACCTTCATGTGGCCGGCAAGTCTGTGGCCTGCCTACGAACATTTCATTCGCCGCATGGCTGGGCTGGGCCGAGCGGCGGTCGACAGCGATCCCGACCGTTACGATAAGCAGTACGCTCATTGTGATGTTCTCGTGATAGGCGGCGGGCCAGCGGGCCTGGCTGCGGCGCAATGGGCCGGGCGCACCGGGGCAAGGGTGATACTGTCCGATGAAGGCCTAGAAATGGGCGGTGCCTTGTTGGGCAATGACCAAAGGATTGATGGTGCGGCGGGAATGGACTGGGCGGCCGGCAGTCTCAAGGAACTCCAAAACGCCGAAAACGTCCTGCTGCTCCCGCGCACCACAGTATTTGCCTATCACGACCACAATGCTCTGAACATGCTGCAACGAGTTACCGATCATCAGCTAGCTCCCAAGACACATCAACCCCGCCAGCGCCTTTGGCAGGTGCGCGCTAAGCAAGTGGTGCTAGCAACAGGGGCCTTGGAACGACCGCTAGTCCTGGCTAACAATGACCGGCCCGGAGTAATGCTAGCGGGCGCGGCGCAGGTCTATGTGAACCGTTTTGGCGTTCGACCTGGACGGCGGGCCGTGGTGTTCACTAACAACGACAGTGCCTATCCGGTGGCCCTAGACCTGCACGCGGCAGGCATAGAGGTGGCGGCCGTAGTCGATCCACGTCCTGCGCCACCCTTGGGCTGGTTATCTGAATTGGAGGCGGCAGGCATACCGGTCAGGGCTGAACGGGCGGTCACGGCTGTGGAAGGGAGACGCGAAGTCACGGCCGTACACATCGGCAAACTGAACGATGCGCAAGACAGCACTTCAGGCAACCGAGACCGGCCCATGGACTGCGACCTGTTGTGTCTGTCTGGTGGTTGGACACCCAGTCTGCACCTCTTATCCCAATCAGGCGCAAAGCTGACTTGGGATGACGGCCTAGGCTGTTTTTTGCCTGGCACAGCCGGACAAAAGGTGCGCGTCGCCGGAGCAGCAAACGGTGATTTCGATTTGCAGACTTGTTTGACTACGGGGGCCGAAGCCGGCAATGCCGCCGCAAACGACGCGGGCCACCGCCGCCGGGGACGGGGGCCGCGAAAGCCCATAGCCAAAGATACGCCTAAAATGACCCCACCTCTCTCCCTCTGGCACATACCGGGCAAGGGCAAGGCATTTGTCGATTTCCAATCGGACGTCACCGCCGCCGATCTGCAATTGGCGGCACGGGAGGGCTACCGCTCTATTGAACATGTGAAACGCTACACAACTACGGGTATGGGGACAGACCAGGGCCGAACCTCAAATATCAACGCTCTGGGCATCGTGGCCCAGGCCTTAGATGTGCCGGTCCCCGAGGTGGGCCACACTACCTTCCGGCCACCATTTGCACCAGTTACTTTCGGAGCAATTGCCGGGCGACGTATTGGGCCTTTGTTGGAACCGGTAAGGCGCACGCCGATGCACGGATGGCACCAGGCCAACAGCGCGGTTTTCGAACTTGTAGGGCAATGGCACCGCCCCTATTACACGCCTCAGAACGGTGAAAACATGCAACAGGCGGTGGATCGCGAGGTCCGCGCCGCTCGCACCAGCCTGGGCATCATGGACGCCACAACTTTAGGCAAAATCGATATTCAAGGCCCAGACGCGGCGGAATTCCTTAACCGTATCTATATTAATGGTTGGAAGGGCCTGAAGGTTGGCAGCTGTCGTTATGGCCTAATGTTGGGCGAGGACGGCATGGTGTTTGACGACGGCGTCACCGCCAGACTGAATAATGAGCATTTCCATATGACCACTACCACCGGCGGAGCGGCCCACGTATTGGACTGGCTGGAAAACTGGTCACAAACCGAATGGCCCGAGTTGCATGTGTATTGCACATCGACGACCGAGCAATGGGCCGTGGCCGCAATTTGCGGTCCCAACGCCCGGGCGTTGCTGCATGAACTTTCACCTGATTGGGATCTTTCACCAGAGGCTTTTCCGCACATGACGTGGCAGGATGGCTCGGTCGACGGCATAGTGGCCAGGGTATTCCGTATCGGCTTCACGGGGGAATTATCTTTCGAGATCAATGTCCCTGCCGGCCACGGCATGGCGCTGTGGAATGCTCTGATAACGGCAGGGGAAAAATACGGTATCACGCCGTTCGGGACCGAGGCCATGCATGTGCTACGAGCCGAGGTTGGCTTTATCATGGTGGGTCAGGAAACCGACGGCACCGTGACACCTCATGATCTGGGTTTGGGCCGCATGGTCAGCAGCAAAAAGGATTTTCTCGGCAAGCGCTCCCTGTTTCGCGGCGATACCCGGCGTCCTGACCGGCCGCAACTGGTAGGCCTGCTGCCCCAAAACAAGACCCTGCGCTTACCCGAAGGAGCACAACTGATCGAGACCCCCGACCCCACACCGCCACAACGGGCCCAGGGCCATGTCACTTCATCCTATAACAGTCCTAACCTGGGCCGCACCTTCGCCCTGGCCCTTCTGAATCGCGGGCACGAACGGCACGGCGAAACAATCCACGCAGCCTTTGATGGGAGTACTGTGCCGGTGGCGGTAACGGCACCGCGCTTTTTGGATCCAGGAAATAGAGCAAGATGACCCAGCCCCGCCATGAACCCTTGGCTCATCTAGCCCTTGCCGGCGGTGCCACAGGCAATGCAGAAAGTGCCGCTGTTGTCTTGTGGTCCTTGCCCTATCACCCATCCATAATTCTGCGTGGGGAGAGTGATGACCCGGCATTCTTGGAAGGCTTTCTCGGCGCCATGGGTTTTGGCCTGCCCATCGCTCCCTTTGGCATAACCAATCAGAACGATTACGCCGCATGTTGGCTGGGGCCCAATGAATGGCTCATTATAGGTGATAAAACCCTCGAACATCTCACCGCTGGTCTCGCAGGCTGCCGTCACGCCTTGATCAGAATTGGCGACGGTCAGCAAATCATTGCCATATCCGGTGCCCGCGCGGTTGATGTCTTAACCAAACACTGCCCGCTAGATCTGCATGACCTAAAGCGATCTCAACCCTGGTGCAGTCGCACGGTACTGGCCGGTATTCAAATAATCCTACGCAACCTGGATGACGGCAGCTATCATGTGCACGTAGGTCGCAGCCTGGCGGATTACACTTGGCGCATTCTGGAAGATGCAGCTCTGGAGTTCGATGTCGCAGTAGCCGTCGGGTCATAGGCAAAAAATTGTAACGGCCGAATCAAACGCCCGCGCG
>CAJWZI010000107.1 GCA_913049615.1 uncultured Alphaproteobacteria bacterium
TGTCGCGGCCTGCCCGGTAATAGAGGTTGGGAAGAAGGACGTGGTAACCGACCGTTGCGAGCCGCCGGGCCATATCGCGTAATTCTTCGCGAATACCCGGCGCGTCCATCAACAAAAAAATCGCCCGATAAGGTCCGCCTCGTTCCGGATAGCAAATGAACGTTTCCATATCGCCATCACCGGTACGAATATCCAAGGTCTGCTCTATCATGGCCGCCTCTCCCCCAATAAATTTTGTGCCAGTATGTGCCATACTGCTGCCCCACAACAAGGGAGGGAAGTCTCTATGGCATTTACCGATGACTGGCTGGCACTGACGACAGAGGAGACACTAGAACCGGATCTGAAGATCTGCGATCCCCATCACCATTTATGGGATGCGGGGTTTGACCCCAGCGCCAAGTTCAGGTCAGAACAAGTTGAGGGCCGTTATCTGTTCGATGAAATATTGGCCGAGGTCAACAGCGGCCACAATGTAACCTCCACCGTCTTTATCGAATGCATGTCCATGTACAGAGCCGACGGGCTGGCGCATCTACGTCCCGTGGGTGAGACAGAGTTCGTCAACGGTATCGCCGCAATGAGTGCCTCGGGACGCTATGGCCCCTGCCGAATTGCCGCCGGCATCGTAGGCCTGACGGACATGAACCTGGGATCAGGCGCTCGGGAGGTCCTGGAGGCACATATCTCGGCAGGCGCCGGACGGTTCCGGGGCATCCGTCATGCCGCATCATGGGATGCCAGTGACGACATCCGCAATTCCCATACCAAACCGACTCAACACATGTTGGCGGACGCCAAATTCAGGGAAGGCATTGCCCAATTGGCGCCCTTGAATTTGAGCTTCGAGGCCTGGTGCTATCACCCACAAATTCCCGACGCGACGGACCTTGCGCAAGCTTTCCCCGACACCACCATAATCCTGAACCATTTTGGCGGGCCCCTTGGAATTGGGCCCTACGCCGGTAAACGGGAAGAAACATTCGCCCAATGGCGCCTTGACATCAGCAACCTTGCGAAATGCCAAAACGTAGTGGCTAAACTGGGTGGTATTAATATGAGGGTCAACGGTTTCGATTGGGACCTAGGAGAAAAGCCACCCAGCAGCGAGGAATTGGCTGCGGCTACGAGGGCCTATTATGACCATTGTATAGAAGTATTCGGTCCCGATCGTTGCATGTTTGAATCCAACTTTCCTGTGGATAAACGTACCTGCAGCTACAACGTTCTGTGGAACACCTTCAAGCGCATCGCTTCAGGATGCTCCAACAGCGAGAAGGCAGCGCTGTTCCATGACACGGCTGCCCGGGTCTATCGGCTGGACAGCTAAGACTATGAGGGCTGGATTATGAGCAAAAAAATCGCCGTTATCGGCATGGGACAAATGGGTTCCAACATGGCCAGCCGGTTGGGCGAAGCGCAGTTCGACGTCATGGGGTATGATATTGCCGAAAGGGTAAGGAAGAACCTTTCTGAACGAGGCGTCAAGATGGGCGACGGTCTTGCTGAGACCCTATCAGGCCGATCCATTGTACTCACCTCCCTTCCCGACCCAAAGGCCGTTAAAAGTGCCTGGCTAGGCGCGAGCGGTATCGCGGCATTGGCGGAGCCGAATAGCTTGATCATCGAATTAAGCACGATCGATCCAACGACCATGAAGACGGTAGCGGCGGCCGCGTTAGAGAACGGCCACGCCGTGCTGGATTGTCCGGTCAGCGGCAGCCCGAATGAAGCTGGCTCTGGCAAGCTGGTGCTTTTAGTCGGCGGCGAGGAAGACGCGGTCCAACGCGGAGAACCACTGTTTGATCTGCTGGGTCAAACCTGGAAACACACGGGCCCTGTGGGAACGGCGAAGGTCGTCAAGATCGTCAACAACATGATGTCCATGGGCAATGTGCTTGTGGCAGCGGAGGCATTTTCCCTTGGGGTGGCCGCCGGAGTAAAGCCACAGAAACTATTTGACGTAATCTCTGTTAGCGGGGGCCGTTCCCACCATTTCACCAAACGCTTTCCGAATGCCCTGAAAGGGGACTTCTCCCCCGGTTTCAAGATGGAATTGGGTGAGAAAGACCTTTCTCTTGGAATTGACCTTGGTCGCGCCAACAACCTGCCCACACCGACTGCTTCAATAGTGCGGGAAATGTACGCAATGGCCTTAGCGGAAGGGTTCCGTGGTCAGGATATCGTCGCCCTGCTGGCTATGTATGACAATTGGGCGGGTGCCGAAGTTTAGATTTCATCTAGAAAATGCCGCAGTGTACGGCTGCATTCGTCGGCATGGGAAAACGGCAGGCCATGTTTCGCCCCTGGAATAATCTTTAGGCGAGAGTTGGGTATCCGCTCGTGAAGGTCCGCCATCACCGGGACCGGGACAAACGGCGATGAATCAGAATGCATCAACAGGGCAGGTGCCGAAATTTCCGCTAGCTGATCGCTCAGGTCAGCGCCAACAAGAGTTCGTAGCAAAGCAAGAACCGTACTGCCATCGGCACTAGCCTGCTGCCGTCGGTACCAGTCCCAAACCTCAGGCTGCAAAACATCGTCAAAAAAGCGGCCTGCCATCATCTGATCCGACCAAGCATCCATACCCTGGCCGTTTATGACGGCATCCCAATTCTGAACATTTTCAATGGAACCCCCGATATGGGAGCCATTACTGACTGTAACACTGGATAGCCGATCTGGGTAATCCACCGCCGCCTGCAGAGCCACGGTGCCGCCAATTGATTCACCAACCAGGTGGAATTTTGCGCAACTAACCGCATCCGCAAGTTCAATCAGATTGCCGACCAGGTCCGCTATGGTGATGGCGGCGTCGCCGGGATAGGACTGACCGTGTCCTGGCATATCGAAAGCCAACAGACGGTAGCGATCCTGCAACTGGGCCACCCATCCCAGCCAGCACTGCCAGTTGGCGCCGACGCCGTGATGGAAAAAGATCGTATCCGGGGCTTCGATCCAGGGTGGTGTTAAATCAATTACTTCATAATGCAAATTGTACCGGTCCGTTTTCAACTCAGTCATGATGAGGTTTCCATTGGCAAACTTAGGTCCTTAGCCCATTCCGATAGTGAATTGTCATATATGCCAACATGATCATGACCCAAAAGCGCCAGAGCAAAGGAATCCACCGTCGCCGCGATGCCGCCGCCGCAATAAGTCACAATCCTCTTATCCAAACTGATACCGGCATCAACAAACTTCATGCGTAGAGCATCCGAATTCAGGAAGGTATTATCTTCGGCCAATAAATCCAGAGCGGGCAAACAGATACTTCCTCCAATACCACCTGGCCGGCCATAATGAACGTCCGAAGTTCCCTCGTGTTGCGGACGAGTCAGGGCATTGACCACTACCGCATCTTCCGCCTCCAGGGCGGTCAATACGGCGTCTTTGTCAACGATCATGTTCGGCCGCCGCCGCGCCGTTAGATTAGTCGCCATGTAATCACATGGTTCAGTGGATACGGGGCGCGCCTCCGCCCGCCATTTCTGCCAACCACCGTTCAGAACCGCGGCATTATCAAATCCAAATGCGTACAACATCCACCAAACCCGGGTCGCCCATGACATGGCGGCTGTGGAATAGAGCACCACCCGGCAATCGTCGCCCAACCCCTTGAGCCCGAGAACCTTCGCAAAACTGTCTTCGTCGGGTGTGGTAAATCGAAATGCACCCGTAGGATCCGATAAATCCGCCTGCAGATCTAGGTAATCGGCGCCGGGAATATGGCCAGTCTCGAAATCGGCACGGCCGTTTTCCACCGTAAAAACATTTTCAGGGTGGGGGATCAAGTGCATCGTGCAATCGTATATTCGGAGATCTGGATCCTCCAAATGTGCTGCTAACCAGTCTGTCTCCACTAAGTACTGAGGTCTCGCGTATGCCATGCCTGCTCGCCTCCTTTGTCGATTGCCGTTAGTCTTCTGTTTCAGGGATACGTTGTTATTATTTTGGTTACATCTGCCGTCCGCAGAGCGTCTTCCTAAACCAAGACAAAAGCATAAGGCAAAAGGAGAAGAAACCATGAAAATTTGCGTGATCGGTGCTGGCGCTATGGGCGGTTTGTATGGTTGTCGACTGTTGCTGTCCGGTAAGGATGTACAATTCATCGAAACGCGGCAGCAGGCAGTAGATGCCTTAAACGCCGGCACATATCTCTTCGACGGCATTGACGGCGAACACCGCATTAAGGCCCTAGCGGCAACCAGCGCCAATGGATTGGACGCGGCCGACATCGCCTTCATTCACACGGACACGAACAACACCGCCGCCGCGGGAGAACATGCTAAGGCAGTATTGAAACCCAGCGGTTGGGCGGTCACATTCCAAAATGGGGTGGGCAATGTTGAAACATTATGCGAGATCCTGGGCGAAGATCGAGTAGTTGGCGGTATTAGCTACCATAGCGCCGCCTCACCAAAACCGGGACAAGCCACCCACACCAACGCCAACAAAACCTGGATAGGCGAATTATCTGGCGGCGGCAGCGCCAGGGTAGATATGTTGAGGGATATGTTGACGAAGGCAAAATTTGACCCGCATATCGCCGACAGTATCCAATCGGTGATCTGGACCAAGTTCATGTTGAATTGTTCCGTCAATCCGATCAGCGCCATAACGGGCCTGCGCTCCGGTGAGGTTGGCGGCGATGTCGCCGCCAAGGAAATGCAAGAGCGAATTTTGGAAGAGACCCTGGAGGTGATAGCAGCCAAGGGCATTACTTTGATCGACCCAGATCCTAAAGCCTCCATGCGGCGCATGGCAGGCAAAGCGTTCAACAAGCCATCCATGCTACAACATATGGAAGCTGGCCTGCAGACGGAGATAAATAGCCTGAACGGCGCCGTGGTGCGGGAGGGCACCGCACTTGGCGTTCCGACGCCCTACAATCACGCCCTAACCATGATGATCAAGGCCCGCAATGGCTACATGATCCGGAACCTGCACGAACCGCCCATCGACTACCAAGCCCTGGAAGCGGCGGCCAAACGCTAACTAGAATGAGGGGGCAGAAGATGCCAACATCCATACTCGATGCCACTAAAATTCAGGCCCGGATCGTTATCCCCATTGTAAAAGTCCTAGAAAAAGAGCTTGGAAAAGAACGTGCGCACCATATCGTCGGAGAGGCAATCGCCCAATCTTATGTCGCTTATCGGGATAAGCTGGGTATCGAAGAAGACCGGCACCCCCGTGAAGAAGGTCAAGAAAGCGGCAATGGTCCAGCCTTTCCTGTAGAGCGCGAAATCGTCGAAGATACCGACAAAACATTTGGTCAAAATATTACCAAGTGCGCCTTCGCCGATTATTTCCATTCCATTGGAGAGCCCGAGATCGGTGCGCTAATGACATGCGGGGTGGATTTCGCCGCGGAAGCGCGCATGCGACCAAGTTGGGAATTCCGGAGAACTCAGACCCGCATGCAGGGAGCACCTTTCTGTGATTTCCGTTGGCGGAAATCCAATTCCGAAGTCTAACTAGGAGCCAACAGTCCGTTCAGGCGTTCAATCACAAACTCCGGAACATCGACCTGACCTTCACTTAAACAGCGACGACGGTCCGCAGCAGACCGATCAAACGGCATGCGGACACCCTGGTTCCCGTTTTCCGGTCGCGCATTGCGCACGGCATCGGCATAGGCCGAAACCTGAGCTCGGTAGTCAGACTCTGGCATCATCAAATCAGGTTTCATGGCGACGATAAGAAATCCAAAATCTGCCAGTTCCGGTGGTTGAGTGGGAGAACCAGCCAAGATACCCAACAATTGCACCACGTGGCCCAAGCCCGATCCCTTGTGCCCGCCCCATGGCGTGAAGGCCCCTGCTAGCGCAGCAACAGGATCTCGAGTGGGCTGTCCCTTATCATCGAATGCACGACCCGGATCCAGTAATTGGCCGTTACGTTTAGCCAGGACAGCCTCCGCATGCATAATCGACGAGGTGCCGATGTCCCAAATTATGGGATCGTCCAAACTTGGGAAACCAAAACAAATAGGATTGGTGCCAAAGCGGCCTTCGACGGCGCCGTGCGGCGCTACCCAGGGAGTGGCATTGGAAGCGATCATGGTTACCAAACCCTTGGAAGAAGCCATCTCCGCATAAACGGAAAGCATGCCCGTGTACCATGTCTCGTTGGCACCAACCACCGAAAGCCCCGATGCTTTAGCTTTTTCGATAGCAATTACCGTTGCCTCATGTGCAACGATATAGCCAAGATTGTCATTGCCCCGTAGTCGCGCCGACACCGGCGTTTCGTGTATGATTTCAAC
>CAJWZI010000108.1 GCA_913049615.1 uncultured Alphaproteobacteria bacterium
CGAGGTTTTCCAGTCGAACCTCATAGGGCTCGCGCTCGACGGCCCGAGCGATGGCGTCAATGATTAGTTCCATGACAAAGCAAACCCCGGTCCGCGCGACGCCCCGGTACGGCAGGATCGGCGCTTTGTTGGTGGCTACGGAGTAGGTTTTACAATGATAGGCCGGGATGACGTAGGGGCCGGGCAGGATACTGACCACCTGGGCGCCTTCCAGGCAGGCGGAAAAGGGGTAGGCCGAATACGCGCCCGCATCGACAGATGCTTCCACTTCAAGGCCAAGAATCTTCCCGCGCGCATCGGCATAGGCGGTCACGTGGTAGTGGTGTTCGCGGCAATTGGCATTGGCGGTCAAATGTTCCCGACAGTCCTCGATCCAGCGCACCGGATGGCCGCAGTGCATCGCGAGCCAGCCGAGACAGATCTCTTCTGGCGTCAGAATCCCCTTGTAGCCGAAGCCGCCGCCCACATCCGGCGCGATAACTCTAACCTTGGCTTGATCGAGACCCAGGCATTCGGCAAGGCCCGTACGAACGATATGGGGCATTTGCGTCGCGGTGTAGACAACCAATTGCTCCAGGCGGCTATCCCAATAAGCAACGGCGCCCTTTCCTTCAAGCGGCGCCATGCATTGCCGGTTGGTTCGAAATTCCTTGGTCACCGTCACCGCCGCGGCTGCCTTAGCCTCGGTCAGATCCCCATCAAAGCTTGATTCAAGGTAGATATTGTCTCCCCAGTCCTCATGAACGAGTGGCGAGTCGGAACGCTGTCCCTGCAACATGTTGACAATTACCGGCAGTTCCTCGAATTGGACATCGATCTCGGCGGCGACGTCCTCGGCTTCGGCTCGAGTCTCGCCTAAGCACATGGCGACGAGTTCGCCGACATGGCGGACCTTCCCGGTCGCCAAGGGCGGCTGTTCAGAGACCTTGAAGCCTGGCAATCCAGTCACAGCGCGAATCGCCCTGACACCGGTCATGTCTTGGTGGGTGAAAACCCGGTCGCGGAGGCGTTCTGGGACGTTAATGCCGTGGAGCCGGGCATGGGCTAATGGACTGCGCAGGAAGGCGACATCTTTCATGCCGGCAAGGCTGATGTCTGCAACAAACTCGCCACGCCCCCGCATATAGCGATCATCTTCCTTACGTGTAAGACGGGCGCCAATGCCTTTCCCGGTTTTGTTGTGAGTCTCCATGATACCGTCTTCCGTGCTGGCCGCAGGGAATTCAAAGCGAAATCTACGTGATCATGCGGTCGCTTGTATGGTGTCCAAAACCATCCCCTGAATACATCCTATTATTAGTACCTTATAACTATTTTTTGGGCTTGCAAACTAACATGACGGCGGCTCTAGCGAACAACGAGGCCCCCCTCTGTTGCCGGCGCTTGTCAGTAGAATTTGGCCGGTTACAAAGGACAGTATTCAGGACCGTTTACCATTCTCGTTGGAAAGATATTGCAAAAGTTCAATATCGAACTTGATGCAGTCACCGCGATAGATGATTTCCGCCACATATATAGCTACGTTGTCGTCGTCAGCGACAACGCAATGCACTTCAGCGGTGGGCGCGTTTAAATGAACCTTAAGAAGATGCGCCGCTTCCATATCTGCGCTGCTGATGACCAGCGTTTGATGGGCGCGACTGATGGTGACATCTTTGAGCTCAGATAAAATGGGTAAGGCAGTGCGGCTCCGGAAGGCATCCGGCGCCATTTCAAATACTCGTTTCGCCAAATGTACACTGACAAGGCCATAGGGTTCCTTGTTCCGGGTTTGAACACTTTTAAAGTATATGTACTCGTCGGCCGGTTCGCCGTCATCTGCGCCTAACCGTGGTGGCGGCGGGTTGGCGACATCGATAAAATTCGGCACATTGTCGACGATGGTCTCAAGAAGCGATGAAAGGCCGATCTCAAGTCGCAACCAGCGTTTATCCTTAATCTGCTTGGTGACGAAGGTGCCCTTCCCTTGTTGACGGCGGACCAAGCCCTCCGTTTGCAGCATATCTAACGCTTGGCGGACGGTTACGCGCGCCACCTCGAATTCTCGCTCGAGTTCCTCAATCGTTGATATCTGACAGCCAGGCTTCCAGTGACCTGTCTCGATGCGTCTTCGCAAGGTTGAAGCAATCTGAAGATAGAGCGGAATATTACTGCGCTTATAGGTCTTCTTGAGTCTTCCCATAAACTACACGTCCTTTCTTCGATACAACTATCATACATGACCCAAACACCTGTCAAAGCCATTCCAGGATCAGTTGGCATCATTGATGAATTTTCCTCCAGTGTGTTGTGACGATACCAACCAAAACATGAACCGAGAGGTGCGCAACCAAGTCTTTTCAGACGCCGCACGGCTTTCCGAAAGGTGGGAATTATCGCTTTTTTATATATATGGTCATGCTAATGATAATATGTTTAAACTCCCTATTGCAGATCGACGCATGCTGTCGAAATCTGGACAAAAGAATGGGAATCAGGAATCGATGGTGGACCAAATAAACCTCAATGCGGATATGGGCGAGGGCTTCGGCGCGTACAATATCGGCAACGACGATGCATTACTCAAGATCGTCCGGTCAGCGAATGTCGCCTGTGGATTTCACGCCGGCGATCCTAACGTCATGCACCACTTGGTGACACGAGCCAAGGAAGAGGGTGTGAGCATTGGAGCTCATCCCGGATTTAACGATCTATGGGGATTCGGACGGCGGCGAATCGATATGAATCCCAGGGACCTTGAATACGCCGTCGCCTATCAGATCGGCGCGCTGCAGGCGGTCGCTTCATACGCCGGTGAGTCGGTTACGCATTTGAAGGCTCATGGCGCGCTTAACAACATTGCCGCCGAAGAGATTGACATTGCGATGGCTATCGGACGCGCCATCAAGACCGTTGATTCAACCATCATTTACGTGGCGCTGGCGGGGTCGGAAATGGAACGTGCCGCGGAAAAATTGGGCTTGCCATTGGCGCGTGAGGGATTCGCTGATCGGCTGTATGACGACGACGGGAATCTGACGTCGCGCAAACTCGAAGGCGCCGTCATCAAGGACCCGGCAGTGGCGACAGAGCATGTGATCAGAATGGCGAGAGACGGAGAGATCATCTCGCGAAACGGAAAATCGGTGTCGAGAAAAGTTGATACGATTTGCGTCCATGGTGACGAACCGACGGCCGTCTTGGTCGCTCAAGCGGTACGTGACGGCCTCCAAGAGGCCGGGATCGATGTCGTCCCATTAACGGAGATGGGTATTACCTGACGTATTGGTTCCGCCTGTTACTGAATCCCGGTTTCTCCCTGGCAGGAGAGGCGAAGGCAGCTAATTTTAAAGTGTCCTCGCCTCTCTTTGCCCAAAACAATCGGGAAGCATTCTTATTTTAGCGAGGAACGACTCAATGAGCGAACCGCTACCGAAGTTATCCATTATCGGCGGCACAGGGGCGCTTGGCGGCGGGCTCGCCGTACGCTGGGCAGGTGCCGGTTATCCGGTCGTTCTTGGGTCGCGCTCAAGTGAAAAGGCGGCACGCGCCGCGCAGGAAATCGACACAGGCAACAATGCCCACCCTGTCCACGGAACCGACAATAAATCGGCTGCCGCCCGAAGCGATATCGTGATTATCACCGTCCCGTTTGCCAACCACAGCGCCATCTTGCAGGAGATTTCAAGCGTCATCGCCGGAAAGATCGTCGTTGATGCGACGGTCCCCCTGATGCCGCCAAAGGTTGGCACCGTGCAACTGCCGACAGCCGGTTCTGCGGCATCTCTGACACAGGACGCGCTGGGCGAACGCGCCGATGTGGTCGCCGCATTTCATAATGTCGCCGCCGACAAACTGCGAAATCCAGGCCCAATCGATTGTGATGTCCTGGTCTGCGGAAACAAGAAAACGGCCCGCCAAAGGGTGATCAAGCTTGTCGAGGCGCTGGGGATGCGCGGATTGCACGCCGGCCCCATCGCCAATTCGGCGGCTGCCGAGGCCCTAACCTCCGTTATCATTACCATCAACCGACTCTACAAAGTGGATGGGGCGGGAATAAGAATTACCGGAGATTTTACCGCACCGGATACCGATAGCGCCTAAGCCTTGGCGGTCGGGAATATTGTTGGGAGAAATTGACTCCTGGCCGTGAGTTCTCAGGAAGCAGATATGGATGTACACGCCATTCCCGAGATTCCACTGATCGCTCCCGGCGATGATCTCGCGGCCATCATTATCGATGCCCTGGATAGCTCAACACTTGAGATTTCCGACGGAGACATCCTGGTAATCGCTCAGAAGATCGTGTCGAAATCCGAGAACCGATATGTCGATTTGGCAACGGTTACTCCCTCCTCGCGGGCGCGGGAACTGGCGGCCAAGGTGGACAAGGATCCGCGGTTGGTTGATCTCATCCTATCTGAGTCGAGCGAGGTGCTGCGCGCGGCCAAGGGCGTCTTGGTGGTTGTTCATCGCCTTGGCCATGTGATGGCGAACGCAGGCATTGACCAATCCAATCTGGGCCTGGACGAGAACGGCCGTGAGCGCGTTCTCCTGCTTCCTGAAAACCCGAATGCCGCCAGCGCCCGATTGCGGAGCCTGTTCGAGAACCATTTTCAGCGGCGCATCGGCGTCATCATCAACGACAGTGTCGGGCGCGCCTGGCGCAACGGATCGGTCGGCATGGCCCTTGGGGTCGCCGGGCCGCCGGCGCTCTGGGACAGAATTGGAACCGATGACCTTTTTGGCCGGCCACTCCAGATAACTCAAATCGGTTTGGCCGATCAAATTGCCGCCGCGGCCGCCCTGGTCATGGGTGAGGGCGCCGAAGGCCAGCCCGTCGTCAAGGTCGGTGGGCTTCCTTGGGAAGCGGTCACGACCAATGCTGATTCCTTGCTGCGCGCAAAAGAGCAGGACCTGTTTCGTTAAATTTTGCCGAGGAATATTACGTGCCCCCAAACCGCAACCACGAACCGGAAAGAAGCACCGCCAAGCCTGTGGTTGCCCTTTGCGGTGGCATCGGCGGGGCCAAACTGGCGCTGGGGCTTTATCATGTTCTCGACCCGGACGCTTTGTCCTTGATCCTCAACACGGGCGATGATTTCGAGCATCTCGGTCTTCATATCTCACCCGACATCGACACCTTGACTTATACCCTGGCCGGCAAGAACAATCCGAAAACAGGATGGGGCCGGCGCGATGAATCCTGGACCTTCATGAAGGCGCTTGCTGAATTGGGCGGAGAAACATGGTTCTCCTTGGGGGACGGCGATCTCGCGATTCATGTGGAGCGAACCCGACGATTAAAGGCCGGCGAAAGCCTGAGCCAGATCACCGGCGATTTTGCGCGGGCATTCGGAATCTCAGCCCATCTCCTTCCGATGACCGATGATCCGTTGCGGACTGTGGTTGAAACCCCAGAAGGCGCGATCACATTCCAGGACTACTTCGTTCGCAGGAAGTCGAAGCCGGCGGTCGAAAAAATTGTGTTTGAAGGCGCCGACAAGGCGATTCCCAGCGCCGCGGTGATGGATGCGCTGCAACTCCCTGATCTTCGCGCTATCGTCATTTGCCCGTCCAATCCGTTTCTCAGCATCGATCCAATCCTCGCTGTTGCCGGTTTCCGGCAGGCGCTCATCAATTGCTCGGCGCCAGTGATTGCCGTCTCTCCGATTATTGGCGGGCAGGCGGTTAAAGGACCAACTTCAAAAATTATGAGCGAATTATCAATGCCATCGACGGCGCGGGCCGTGGCGGATTATTATGGTGACCTGCTTGACGGTTTTGTCTTCGACCAAGTTGACGAAGCCGAGGCAAGCCGCGAGCCACTCCCGTTTCTGGTCACGCAAACGCTGATGGAAAGCCTTAAAGACCGAAAGAAACTAGCCCGCGATATCTTGACCTTCGCAGACGAATTGAACGCGCGGCCCGTCAAGACGGGTTTCGCGACACAGCAACAAAGGAAAGGATGAATTTCTTCATGTGGGCGGTGGTTCCATGCAAGAAGCTTGAATTTGCCAAGCGTCGTTTGGCGCCCATCTTGTCCGCCGGAGAACGCCGTTGTCTGGTATCGGCCATGCTGTCCGACGTGCTTGATGTTCTCACGAAAATATCAGTGTTGAGTGGCGTCGCCGTAATAAGCAGCGATCAAAATCTCGCCGATCTTGCTCGTTCGTTTGGTGTTCGGTGCTGTTTGAGTGATAGCGACGCCGGGCTCTCGGCTGCACTGACATTGGCGAACGGTCTCCTATCCAACGACGTAGCGAAA
>CAJWZI010000109.1 GCA_913049615.1 uncultured Alphaproteobacteria bacterium
GGAGTCGTGAAGCCCTGTCCCTGGACCTTGCCGCTGGTGACGAAATGGCGCGCTACCATATGTCCCAACAGGGTCCGAATGGGGGGTAAAAATAATAAACCACCGGCAATGTCGGTGACGAAACCAGGTGTTAGCAATAGGGCACCCGCCATCAAGAGACACAGACCATCAAATACTTCCCTCAGCGGCATTCGTCCCTGGGCCATGTGGGCCTGGGCCCTGTGGAGGACGGCTAGACCCTGGCTGCGCAGCATTAATGTGCCGCCTATGGCTGTCGCGACCACTACGGTTAGGGTCCACCACAAGCCGATCACGTCGCCGATTTGTAAAAATACGGCGATTTCGATCAGGGGAACGGCGATAAAGGCCAAAAGAATATAAGAACCCATACCTTATACTACTTGTTCCTTATACTACCGCAGCTTATGTAATACCGTATGGGGCGCGGCGCCACCTGGTTTTTCAATGCAAGTTTGCTGGACAGCACTCGACACGGGACGTAATGTGGATAGGGGCGTAGAAATTCGCTTGTTTGGCCGCCTGAGCGGGTGGTGGCCGGGTGTAATTGTCATCTGGAGGTTCGTTTGCCAATAGACGATTTGTTGGATGGACCATCCAACAGGATCAACGGTCCGACAGGACAAATGGAATACTGATTTAATGGGCGAGGGTCACTTTCTCGATATTTTATTCCTAGCCATGGTGGCGGGGTTTATATTTTTTCGTCTGCGCAGTGTCTTGGGCCGGCGTACCGGTAAAGAGCGTCGGCCCTCGGAACGGACGTCAGATCAGGCTGATGACCGGCAGGGCGATGATGACAAAGTGGTAAGTCTACCCGACCGTGGTAATTTTCGCCACGATGACAACGATTTCCAGGTCGAGGCGGAAGAGGAAGCCTCCCTTTGGGCCGAGGATTCACCCGTAGGCGCTGGCTTGACGCAGATCAAATTAGCCAATCACGACTTTGAACCCGCCGCCTTTGCTGACGGCGCTAAGTCGGCGTACGAGATGATCGTGGATGCTTTTGCTAGCGGCGACCGGGATTCCTTGCGCAACTTGTTGAGCGATCAAGTTTACGAGAATTTCGTTGGTGCCATCGAGGATCGCGAGGACCGTGGACATACCCTGGAAACAAAGATCGTTGCCATAAACGGTGCCGAGATTGTGGAAGCGGAAATGAAGGACAAAATCGCCGAAGTGACGGTGAAATTCGTTTCAGAGATGATATCTGTTAGCCGTGACGAGGATGGCGAAATTTTGCCTGATCAGCCGGACGGCTCCCACGAGGTTACTGATATCTGGACCTTTGCGCGGGATACGCGCAACCGCGATCCGAATTGGCAATTAATCGAAACCCACGGCGAGAACTGATAGTCTCACTGACTATGCGAAATCGTCTTCTGGCCATATCGGTCAGTAGTCTGCTTCTGGCTTTGGGCTTCTCATTATGGTGGGTGACCCGTCCCCAAGGCCCTATTCCTGACCCACGGCTATTGACGTTTCAAATTGTAGAATTCGCGGTGTTGAAGGGTTGGAGCGAGGATGATCATGCTGCGGCATTGGAGCCGTTCCTGAAAAGTTGTGGCAAGCTCTCCACTTGGCCAAAGGACCGCGCCTTGGGTGGAATTGGCGGTAAGGTTTCCGATTGGACCGAGGTTTGTGCGGCAGCTGACGTTTTGCAACCGATGACGGAGGGGCTGGCCCGGCAATTTTTTGAGCAACATTTCAAAGCCCTGGCGGTTGCCTTCGGAGGTCGGACTGACGGTTTATTTACGGGTTATTTTGAGCCCGAGTTGCGGGGCAGCCGGACCAAAAAGGCACCTTATGTACATCCTCTCTACGGCGTACCGAGAGACTTGATTACTGCCGATTTGGGAGAATTCAGTGACAGCCTGAAAGGGCGGCACATCGTTGGCTGGGTAAAGGGCAACCGTATGCGCCCATTTCCCGAACGCGGTCAGATCGAAGCTGGCGCCCTGGATAACCAAGGTTTGGAGGTTGTCTACGTGGACAATTCCGTGGATGCGTTTTTTCTGCAGATACAGGGTTCTGGGCGCGTTCGGTTGGCAGACGGTGGCATGATGCGCCTGGGTTATGCCGGCAGCAACGGCCGGCGGTATTACGCCATTGGCCGGGAGTTGATCAAACGGGGCGTTCTAGACAAGGCCAATGTCTCCATGCAGTCCATTCGAACTTGGTTGATGGCTCACCCGGTACAGGGCCAGGCGGTGATGAACCTGAACCCAAGTTATGTATTCTTCCGGGAACTCAAAGGTCCCGGACCCATTGGGTCTTTGGGCGTTCCGTTGACGCCGGGCCGCTCTATCGCTGTTGACCGGCAATTGATCCCCCTGGGTGTGCCCATCTGGTTGCAGGCCAGCCGTCCAGATGCCGATGTGGCCGGTCCAGACCGATTGCTGCGCCGTCTAGTGTTGGCCCAAGATACTGGTGGCGCCATCAAGGGTGGAATACGGGGCGATGTGTTCTGGGGTCACGGGGAGGACGCCGCCTCCATCGCAGGACGCATGAAACACCCTGGAAGCTGGTTTATTTTGTTGCCTAATGCACTGGCGGATCGTCTTTAAGGTGTTATAACCCAGCCCATGTCAAATCAGGTTTCGCCAAAGGCCATCAATGTGGGACTGTTTGCCACCTGTCTGGTGGACCTTTTCCGACCCACAATTGGGTTCGCTGCGGCTAAATTGATCGAAGACGCTGGCTGCCGGGTGCACGTGCCGGAACAAACCTGCTGCGGCCAACCAGCGTACAATTCCGGTGACAGTCCCAATGCCCGGGAGATCGCCCGGCGAGTGATCGAAAACTTTGAAATCTATGATTACGTTGTTTTGCCCTCCGGGTCTTGCGGCGGCATGATTTCGGTACATTATCCCGAGTTGTTCGCCAATGATGCTGAGTGGTGTCGCCGAGCAAGGGCGTTGGCGGCGAAGACATTCGAGCTGACCAGTTTTTTGGTAGATGTCTTGAAGGTCGAAGGGGTGGATGCCGATTATGACGGTACCGCGACCTATCACGATGCCTGCGCCGGCCTGCGCGAACTGGGGGTACGCGATCAGCCACGAGAACTATTAGCCAGCGTTGAAGACTTGCAACTGACCGAGATGGCTGAGACCGAGGCCTGTTGCGGATTTGGCGGAACTTTTTGCGTAAAGTATGGCGACATTTCTACGGCTATCGTTATGCGAAAAACCGCTGACGTGAACAATACCCGCGCCGACTTTCTGTTGGCTGGGGAGCTGGGCTGTCTGCTGAACATCGCCGGCCGTCTAAAGCGCGAGGGATCGGTGGTGCAGGTGCGCCACGTGGCAGAGGTTTTGGCCGGGATGACGGACGATGTGCCGCCTATCGGCGAATCCGGTGTTTAGGCGGATTGAGGGCAGGCAAATGGAGTTCATGAATCCCGATGCCTTCAAGGACAATGCTCGCAAAGCGATAGCGGACGAAAATCTGCAAACCGCCATGACCATGTTGAACGCTAGCATGATTCCCAATCGCCAGAGCGCGGTAGACAACTTGCCTGAGTTCAACAAACTCTCCCATCGGGGCCGGGAATTGAAGGATCATGTTCTGGCGAACCTAGACTTTTATCTTGAGCGGTTCGAACGCAACTGCCGAGCTGCAGGAGGTCGGGTTCACTGGTGCTCCACCGTGGATGAGGCACGGGCGGCGGTGTTAGAGGTTTGCCGTTCTGTTGACGCAAGATTGGTGACCAAGGGAAAATCCATGGTCGCCGAGGAAATTCATCTGAACGAATTTCTTGAGCAAAACGGCATCACGCCGGTCGAAACGGATTTGGGCGAATACATAATTCAGTTAGCGGAGGAACCCCCCTCCCACATCATCGGCCCCGCGATACATAAGACCAAGGATCAAGTATCGGACCTGTTCCTTCAGCATCATGCCAAATTAGGCCACACCGAGCGCCAGACCGAACCACCTAAGATGGTCAACGAGGCACGACAAATTCTGCGGGAAAAATACTTCAATGCCGATGTTGGGATCACCGGGGCCAACTATCTGATTGCCGAAACGGGCAGTTCCATAATCGTAACAAATGAAGGTAACGGCGATCTGACCCAGACCTTGCCCAAAATCCACATTGTGGTGACATCACTGGAAAAAGTGGTGCCTACACTGGAGGACGCGACTACCTTGCTGCGGCTGCTAGCACGTTCGGCTACCGGGCAGGAATTTTCTGCCTATACGACCATTTCAACCGGTCCCCGGCGGGAGGGCGATCTGGATGGGCCGGAGGAATATCATGTTATCCTGCTGGACAACGGTCGTTCCGCCATGCTGGGCGGCGAGGTGCGGGAGATGCTGCATTGCATACGGTGCGGCGCCTGTATGAACCATTGCCCTGTTTATCAGACAGTTGGCGGCCATACCTATGGCACGGTTTATGTTGGCCCCATGGGGGCTGTCCTTTCGCCCGCTTTATTGGGAGTATCTGCCACCCGCCACCTGCCTTGCGCCTCCACCCTGTGTGGGCGGTGCGAGGAAGTTTGCCCGGTGTCTATTCCCCTGCCGCGTTTGTTGCGGCAATGGCGGGAGCGGGCCTTTGAGGCGAGGGACGTCCCTCAATTGGAGCGATGGGGCGTGGCCGCATGGGCCTATTTCGCCAAACGACCATGGATTTATGGTCTAGGTGCTCGACTGGCTATGCGGGGTCTGGCTTTTCTGGGGCGTGAGCGGGGTAGGGTGAGTAAGCTGTGGTTTGCTGGTGGCTGGACAGATGGTCGAGATCTACCAACTCCGGAAGGCAAAACTTTTCAAGAACTATGGCGCAAGCGAGAGGGGAAGCGGACATTCATATGAGCAGCCGGGAGCAAATCTTGGACGCAATTCGACAATCTCTGGGTAGGCCGGAACTGAGTACGGACGCTAAGCGCGCCCTGAACCAGCAGATCACGAAGCATCCTGCCAATCTGGTGCCGGCTCGGGCCAAGGGCGAACGCGCCCAGCTGATCAAACAATTTCAGAACATGGCCCAGGCAGCTGCCTGCACGGTTGAAACAGTCTCTGATCTGGTCGCCGTACCTGCCGCAGTGTCGCAGTTTTTGCGGGCCAACAATTTACCTACACAAATTACCTTGGCGCCGGACGAATGGCTCAGCGGACTCGATTGGAATAGCAATAATTTACTGGAAACCAAGATAGGGTCCGCCGATATTGACGACATGGTTTCTGTCACGCCTGCTTTCGCTGGGGTGGCGGAAACCGGGACCCTTGTAGCTTTTTCTGGCAGTGCGCATCCCACAACCCTAAACTTTGTGCCCGATTATCATGTCGTTGTCCTTCGCCATACCCAGATTGTTGGGTCTTACGAAGAGGTTTGGGCCCGCCTGCGCAAGGCGAACAAACAGGGCCGGGGTTTTACCATGCCCCGCACTGTTAACATGATTACTGGTCCTTCCCGCACTGCTGACATAGCCTTGACCATCGAACTGGGCGCCCACGGACCGCGTAGCCTACACATCATCTTGATTGATGACGAAGTCGGGTAAGAATAAGGAGACGGCGGACACACCCTCGGGTGGTGACGCTTTGTTCGAGGCTGCTATGCGCGGAGCCAAACCCCTGCAGCAACGCTCCGCAAAGCCACCAATGAAATCGATTCTAGCATCTGAGGAAAATATCGGCGTAGTCGGATTGCCGGCTGTCCCTGTGCGCCGTCGGTTAGTCACATCCCCCGGGTTGTCCGGCGGTGGCCTTGATAAACGCAGCGCTGATCGTTTGCGCCGGGGCCAAATGCGCATCGAAGGGCGTCTGGACTTACATGGCCTCACCCAGGCTGACGCCCATCGCGCCGCGCATGCCTTCGTTCTCGAATCGCACCGCACGGGACGGCGCTGTGTTCTGATCATAACGGGCAAGGGCGGCTTCCGCGAAGGTGACGACCTGGGCTTCATGCCTGACCGCGATATCGGTGTTTTGCGCCGCAACCTGCCCCGCTGGCTGGCCGAGCCGCCCGTACGTCAGATGGTCCTGCACCTGGAGCCTGCCCGTCCGCAACACGGTGGCGACGGCGCCTTCTATGTTTTGCTACGCCGTAAACGTTAAACTAACCAAATATATCTAAGCGAGATAAAATAGAAAAAGTTGAATTTCTCTTTGTTTTTTGGC
>CAJWZI010000110.1 GCA_913049615.1 uncultured Alphaproteobacteria bacterium
CTTCGAAGTGGTGGCATTCGATCGATCCTGGCATGGCGCAACCGGCGGCGCAGCGGCGGCCACCTTTTCGGGCGGCCGGCGGGGCTACGGGCCGCCCTTGCCCGGGATTTTGACCCTGCCTACGCCGCACGCCTATCGTTCTCCCTTCAACAAAGGTGGCACCTATGATTGGCAGTCCGAATTCGAATTCGGCTGGGCAATGGTTGACCGACAAAGCACTGGCCAATTGGCGGCTGTGTTGGTTGAACCGATTCTTAGTTCCGGCGGTATAATCGAACTTCCGCCGGGCTATTTAGCGGCCTTGAGGGACAAGGCTCACGAACGGGGAATGTTGTTAATCTTGGACGAGGCGCAAACCGGCATGGGGCGCACTGGCGATAATTTTGCCTTCGAACGAGACGGCGTAGTGCCGGATATTTTGTGTCTTTCCAAGACCTTGGGAGCTGGGTTGCCTCTTTCCGCAACCATAACTTCCGCCGCGATCGAACAGGATTGTTACGACAAGGGCTTCTTGTTCTACACCACGCATGCCGCCGATCCCCTACCGGCTGCCGTAGGCGCCAAGGTGGTGGAGATCGTACTTCGGGATCAATTGGCGCAACGGGCAGCTAAAGTTGGCGCCTACCTACAGCAGCAGTTGTCGGCTCTACAACAGCGACACGCCGCCATTGGAGATCTGCGAGGCCGAGGCCTGTTACACGGCGTGGAATTGGTACTAGACCGGCAAACCAAAACCCCGGCTACGGATTTGGGCATGAAAGTCAGCCGCCGCTGTCTCGAACTGGGCGCCTGTCTGAACATTGGTCGTCGCAACACGGCGAGCGTATTTCGAATTGCGCCGCCTCTGACTGTGAGCCGGGAAGAGATAGATCAGGCAATAGCAATATTCGACCAAGCTCTCACGGAAGTTGTCGGAGCAAATTAACGTTCAGAGTGTAATCTAGCTATGGTTCTAACGTTTATAGAGCCCCATAAGCGCTGTTTTTTCGATGGTGTTGAAGTTTAGCATGAAGCCTACCACCGCTGCTGAGGTATCCGCTTCCACTGGCAGTGCGTCCAGGCCCACTGCATGTAGGGTAAAGACATAGCGATGGGGGTGGTCACCCTCGGGCGGGCAGGGGCCGCCCCATCCGGGGGCGCCGAAGTCGGTGCGTGTTTCCAGGATGCCGTCGGGCATGCCGTCGGCGCTGGCATTCAAGCTCAATTCTGTGATGCTGGGAGGAATGTTCACCGCGACCCAATGCCAGAAGCCGCTGCCGGTAGGAGCATCCGGGTCAAAGCATGTGAGAGCAAAACTATTTGTGCCGTCGGGCGCACCAGACCATGAGAGTTGTGGTGACAAGTTCCCGCCCGCGCAGCCGAAACCATAGGCCTCAGACAATACGTGGTCATTATCTAGATAATCACCGTCGTTGAAGCTTTTGCTGGTTAAAACGAGGGCCATATTCATTTCTCCCTGAAATTTTAAATTTCCACTCCACATAGATTTCACCCATGTGGAATTGAATGCAAGTATAGTGTGACCTTAAATGACGAAAATGGAATTAATATGATGGAAATCAGCTATCAAAACGTCGCCTTGCCGGTGCGTGAAGATATTACGGCTGCGCATCGGCGGACCTGGGACCGTCTGGGCCGGGCTGGCACTTGGCTGACCGGAGCGGAGCGAGTAGTAATTGCCCGGGAGGCCCGGGTGGCGTTGGACTGCAAACTATGTCGCGATCGCAGGGACGCGCTTTCGCCAAACCTGGTACAGGGCAACCATGATCACTCGGGCCGATTATCGGACATTGAGGTGGAACAAATTCATCGCATCCGCACTGACCCGGGCCGGTTGAGCCGCGCTTGGTATCAGGGATTGCGCGATGGCGGTATGGTGGAGGAACGGTATGTTGAAACGGTAGAGGTAATCGCCATCATCGTTGCCATCGATACTTTTACTAAGGGTCTGGGACTAAAACTCTGGCCCCTGCCAACCTCACGCCCTGGCAATCCGACAAAATGCCGGCCGGTGGCAGCGCGACAGCAAATGGCTTGGGTTTCAACTTTGGACCCACAGGATGCCATTGGCACGAAAGACGAGGATTTATACGCGGGTCGTCCCACGGCGGCGCACATTTATCAGGCCATGAGCTTAGTACCGAACTCGGTTAAAAGTTTCTTTGATTTGGTAGTGAACCAATACCTGCCGCCACAGGCTATGACCGATTTCGACAACGAATACCGCGCCATCAGCCATGCCCAGATTGAATTGGTGGCGGGCCGTGTATCAGCTCTGAACCAGTGCGTCTATTGAACCACTAGCCATGGGCAACTGCTCCGTGCGAGCGGTAAGAATGTTGATGGAAACTACGATCTTTCAATTATGGTAGGTGACAACGCGCCGCGCGATGGAGGGGTCGAAAACGGCGCGCGGCTGATTCGCTTTGCGACAGCAGTGCTGGGCGATGATCTAGAGGAACTGGCAGCGGCCCGTGACGACATCGTCGCTGTCATGGGCGGCGAGGCCTTGACGGATACGGCCGCTGTGGCGGCACTGTTCAACGCCATCGACCGGGTCGCCGATTCCACGGGTATTCCCTTGGAAGACGTGAAGGCTGAGGCCACGGCCGATTTTAGATCGGCTATTGGCATTAATGACTTTGCAGCCGCGTCGGAAAAGGGGCGGAGCGTATAATCTTTGGCGACGCTACAACAACTTGCGGTAGCGGTGCCAACATGGCACAAGTTGTAGAGGTAGATTGGTCCAGATGTATGGGCAAATGAAAGAATGCTTGTGTTGAAATTGGCTCAATTTGTGGCCCTCATCTCTGTGCTTTTATTTTTTGCAGTGCCAGGGTCGGCAGAAGATTTTCAGATTTGGCTGGGAAAACTGCGCGTTGAGGCCGAGGGCAAAGGGATCTCCCAGTCCGTCCTGGACGAAGCACTTGCGGGAATTCAGCCTATTCCCAGGGTCATAGAGTTGGACCGGCGACAGCCCGAATTCACGCTGACCTTCACACAGTATCGTGACCGTGTCGTACCGCAATCACGAATTAAGAAAGGCCGAGTCAAGTATCAAGAAAACCGCGATTTATTGGAGGAGATTGGCGGTAAGATTGGAGTGCAGCCCCGCTTCATAGTAGCCCTGTGGGGGATCGAGACGGATTTCGGCCGTGTCACCGGCGGTTTTAAGGTTATTCCCGCACTGGCCACCCTGGCCCACGACGGCCGGCGCAGCGCTTTCTTTAGAAAAGAACTGCTGAACGCCTTGCAAATTCTGCACGAGGGACACATAGCGCCTAAGGAAATGATGGGGTCGTGGGCCGGTGCCATGGGGCAAAGTCAGTTCATGCCGTCCTCGTTCTTGGCGCACGCAGTGGATTATGATGGGGACGGTCGGCGGGATATTTGGACTACGCGGCCGGATGTTTTCGCCTCGGCCGCCAATTATTTAGCAAAATCCGGTTGGCGGGCGGATCAGACTTGGGGACGGGAAGTGAAGTTGCCCCGCGACTTCGATTTCGCACTAGCAGACCTCAAAGTTCGCAAACCTATCGGCGGATGGCAGGCTTTGGGTGTGCGTCAACCAGACGGCGGTGACCTGCCAACCCGGCAGCTTTCCGCCTCCATTGTATTGCCTGAGAAAGGCAAAATGTCGCCCGCGTATCTGGTCTACAGCAATTACCGCACCACATTGCGGTGGAACCGTTCCACCTATTTTGCACTGGCGGTTGGGCTTTTGTCCGACGGTATCGGTGCAGGCGAATAGGGGGCAGGGCAATGGGCTGTAAGAGGATCATCCGTCTTGTTCTTTTGGGTTGGGCGGGGGTGTCACTGATGGCCTGCGCCGAAAGTCAGTTGGCCGTGCACGTGGTGAAGAAGATCAGCCAGGCTACGGCGAAAAAGCCAGCTCCGACGGCGGGCATTTACAAGGTGGGTAAGCCCTATCAGGTGAAAAGTGTTTGGTATTACCCGAGCGAAGATGCTCAGTATGACAGAACTGGCATTGCCTCGTGGTATGGAAAACCTTTCCACGGCCGTCGTACGGCAAACGGCGAAATTTATGACATGAATGCCCTGACGGCGGCCCACAAAACGTTGCCCATGCCGGTGCGGGTGCAGGTGACTAATTTGGAGAACGGTCGTTCCCTGGTGCTGAAGGTGAATGACCGCGGCCCGTTCGTTAATGGGCGCATCATAGATGTGTCCCGCCGGGCGGCACAATTGCTGGGATTTTTTAGACAAGGCACGGCGAAGGTGCGGGTGACGATTATAGATCAGCCCAGGGGCCTAGTCGTGGTTAAGCGGGTGCCCACGCCAGAGGAGCAAAAGAGGGCCCTGCCGGCACTGCCTAGGGGCGACGTCACGGTTCAGACTCTGCCGCCGCCATCGGGTGTTAAGCAATCCAAGCCACCGGGCAGCACCAAGGCGCTGGTGCGAGTTGCCTCGGCAGCCCCGCTTGGCGCCGCACCGGCGGTTACGGGTCGGGTAACACAGCAGCCTGTGGGACCATCGAGCATATTTATTCAAGCCGGCGCCTTCGCCCTGGCCAAGAACGCCAACAAACTGCGTGCCCGTCTTTCTTACATCGGACTGTCGAGTATCACCAATGTGTTCATCAAGGGGCAGGAGATGTTCCGCGTCCGCATGGGGCCTCTCAATTCTGTTGAGACGGCCGACAAAGTTTTGCAGCAGATCCTAGATAGCGGCATCACAAACGCTCAGATAATAGTCGAATAACACCACTAGCAAAAAAGGACCGCGTGGTGCGGTCGGGGCCGCGGTAGTTTATGCAGTGCTGGTTTTGTAGAGGGGCGAGAAACGTGGACTTGAGTGGTATTAGTTTTACCTGCGGTGAAGTAAAACATGGGTTTCACGTAATGCCTTCTTGTTGGACTACCGTGGCGAATTCGTATCCGAACTACGGCGTGTGGGATAGTTGGGATAAAATATTGTAAAGATGACAACAGGAAAAATGACACTAACAATTAGGTCAATCATAGAGACGAATTCGAGGCAATCTGGTTGATTGACCCCATTACTGGGTATACTACCTTGCAAATTCCAATTTATCAGATAGATGCCTTTACCGAGACCCTCTTCGGCGGTAACCCAGCAGCTGTTTGTCCCTTGGAACGTTGGCTGGACGACGATGTACTGCAGTCAATCGCTTCGGAAAATAACCTGTCCGAGACGGCATTTTTTGTAGCAGAGGGCGCGGGATTTCGTCTGCGCTGGTTCACACCGTCGGTGGAGGTCGATTTGTGCGGGCACGCTACTTTGGCGGCGGGCTACGTAATTCTCAACCATCTGATGCTTCTGAGCCGGGAAGTGGCATTCGAGACCCGTTCGGGCACCTTGAATGTTCGGCGTAACGGCAAGGGCCTTACTATGGACTTTCCCGCCCTGCCTCCAGGCGAGGTATTTGCGCCGGAGATTGCAATTTTGGAAGCAATGGGTTTGGCGCCACAGCTGTGTATGAGAATTCGCGAATTGCACGGCTCGCCTTATATTTTTCTGGTCTATGAGGCCCAAAGCCAAGTCGCTGGTCTGAAGCCAGCATACTCAAGCCTGCACGCTAATGTGATTGCCACGGCGCCGGGAGATAATGTGGATTTTGTTTCTCGCTTTTTTGCACCGATGGCAGGTATCGACGAGGATCCTGTGACGGGTTCGGCTCACTGCACTCTGGTGCCTTATTGGGCCGAACGCCTGGGAAAAACTGAATTGACGGCACGGCAGATTTCCAAGCGTGGTGGTGACGTGAGTTGCAAGATTGAAGGCGACAGGGTCATTCTGGGAGGCAAATGCGCATTCTATATGGAAGGGCGGATCCATGTGCCTGACTAATTGTTCTGCTCTGAATTGGCGGCTTCAAAGATTATGAAGGCAGGCTAATACGCCCGGACGACGTTGCATAATTATTGACATTCGTGCAGGTTGTCTTCGCTGCAATTCAGAAAGGAAAATGGCGCCTAACAAGCGATGGCATCGAGCAGCGCGCTGGCGAAATTGTGATTTTTGCTATGGATTTGAAGGCCATGATGCGCAAAGCCGGTGGTGAAATTTAGTTCGGAGCAAACAGACAAATGGATACCGTAACCGCCCTATTGGCGGATCTGGTCGACC
>CAJWZI010000111.1 GCA_913049615.1 uncultured Alphaproteobacteria bacterium
CCGCCCTGGCCCAGGAGGCCGGGCACGCCCCCTATCCTGTCACAACGTTCGGCACACCACGGGATCCGTCAGCTATCTCACAATTGGCCGCCCAAGGCGTGACCCGCTGTATTTTCGGAATCAAAGCGGCACTGGCGGATGATGTGCTGCCACGTTTGGACAAAATTGCCCGTCTGGTGACCGAAGTGCAAAACGCGGGGACCTAGATTTTCGTTCCCAATAGCAAACGACTTTGCGACGTGCCGGTGAAAACAACACATCTTGAAAAACGCTATACTATGCCAATTGAAAAGGCTTTATTGTCGGGATTTTGGCTATTTAGTAGGGCTTGTCGCCTGCAACTGTGACACGATAGCCATGACGGACCTTGGGGTAATAGTCCCAGACCGTGCGGTGTTGGGCACAACGGTTATCCCAGAAGGCGACGGATTTCTCTTCCCAGACGAAGCGGCACTGGAATTCCGGCGTGGCGATGTGTTCGTACAACATCTTCAATAATGCATCGCCTTCATTGGGCGTAAGCCCGTCCACCCGGGTTGTAAAATTCTCGTTCACGAATAGACACTTCCGACCTGTCACCGGATGTGTGCGCACGATGGGGTGCAGCGAGACGGGATAACTGTCATTACCATCCCGCAACTCGCCCTTATGGCCCAAGCGGTCCCTGTGTACATGGGCGGATTCATGCCAGGCCTGCAATCCGCCCAGAAAGTCCTTCATGGGCTGAGACAGGGCGTTATAGGCGGCATACATGCTGGCGAACATAGTATCGCCACCGGTTTCCGGTATCGTATGCAGATGCAGAATACTGCCCATTGGCGGCTCTTCATCGCAGGAGACATCGGAGTGCCATTTCATACCTGCAACTGCTTTGGAGCGTTCGTCGGAACGGATGGTGATAATTTCAGGACGGTTCTGGGTTTTCTTGGCTGAGGGATGAATGTGCAATACACCAAACAGTTTGCCAAAATCCATGTGTTCATCCAGGGTCATCTCCTGATCTCGAAAAAAAATCACTTGGTGCTCCATCAACGCATCATGAATTTCCTGATAGAGCTGATTGCCCAAAGGCTTCGAAATATCGACGCCGGAAATCTCCGCGCCGATAACCGGATTGAGGGGCTTTACGTCGATCGCTTCGTAGGACATTTATCTTACGCTCCAAAGTCAATCTTCGCCGGTGGCCGTAAACACGGGATTATCCTCCACCTCGTCTACCAACGCCTCCGGGCCTTCTGTGGGTAGGGGCCGAAGCCAGTTCAAGGCGGCGTCGACATCCCCTTCCCAGACCTCGCGGGGCAGGTCGTACAATAATTCTACGCCATATCCGTTAGGGTCTGAGATATACAAGCTATGAGTCATTCCGTGATCTACTCGGCGGCCAAAATCGACGCCCTTGGACTGCATAAAGGCCAACTGCGACAGCCAGGCTTCGCGGTTTGGTAGGGTTATGGCCACATGGTTGATGGCCGTGGGGTTGCCAAACATCTTGAAGTCCTTGGGCGGTTCGGGCAGCTCCTTGTTTTCCACTAAGGCCAAATCATGATGATGGCTTAAGCCATCTTTTTCGCCGCTGTAGAACCGCATATTTGGCGGATTGGGCCGGTCGGGCGCCGCCTTCAACTCGCCCACCTGCTTGAAACCGAGGATCTCCGTCCAGAATTTGTGGGATTCCTCCATATTCCTAACATTTAGCACTAGATGGTTGATGCCACAGGGTGTGAGGGCCCTGTCCGGCACGGCGAAGGTTGCGGGTGTCTTGTCGCTCATCCGTATGCTCTCAGTAAAGTGATGACAAGTTGGGGTGTATGCTAGCAGGCGGGCCTCTTTCCGTCCAATTCGGGGATTACCCATAATGGCTCCTCGCCGCGGGCCACCCGTTGCACATTGTCAAAGGCATTGCGCACCCGGGCCTGATTGCTTTCCTGGGTGGGACCGGCCATGTGAGCAGTTAGGATTACATTATCCAGTGCCAGCAGCGGGTTATCGCTGTCAGGCGGTTCCTGGTCGAACACGTCCAGCCCGGCAGCGGCAATGCCTCCGGATATCAAAGCCTCATGCAGGGCCAATTCATCCACTACGGGACCACGGGCTGTGTTCACAAAAACCGCCTCAGGCTTCATGGCCGCCAGTTCTTCGGCTCCAATCAAATGGTGGGTGCTGTCGTTCAGGGGCACATGCAAGCTGACTAAATCGGCCTGGGCCATCACTTCGTGCAACAGGCGGAAACGTACGCCCAGTGCATCCTCCTGATCTTCCGTGAGCCGCGCGATGTCGTAGTAGATGACATTCATGCCGAAAGCCTGCGCCAAGCGGGCTGCTTTCTTGCCTATGGTACCTAGGCCGACAATTCCTAAGGTCTTGCCATGCAGCTCATACAGTTTCGGCACGTCATTACCCCGCCAGCGGCCGCTTGCAACATTGGCGTGCTGGACTGCCAGTTTGCGCGAAACCGCCAGCATTAACATAATGGCGTGTTCTGAGACCGCGATTGCATTGGCCCCACCGTTGTTAGCAATGGGCACTCCGGCTCGTTGAGCGGCGACAATATCTGCCCGATCGTATCCGGCGCTCAAAAGTTGGATCAGTTTTAGGTTTGGGCTGTTCTTGTACAATTCCTCGCCCACCAGCATATCGACGAACCCCACTAAATATTCCGCATCCGTCATGGCCGTGTTGTAGGCTTGGCTGCCGGCGTCGGCGATCACTATGTCAAAACCGGCCGGGGCCAGATCCCGGGCGGAATCGGCGGCAGCAGGAAATTGTGTGACAAAAACGATTTTCGGAGCCATCAAGCGCCCTCCACAAATTTAACAAATATCTACAGCCCGGCCATGGAAGATTTGCAACCCCCGCCAGTCAAGAACCTCGCGGCCACGGATATCTTCGTCAATCAGTTGCACCATTTCACTTCCAATTTAAAGGGGAATGGCCAATAGGGTGTTAATCTTGTCACTGTCCAGAACCACTTGTTTTTCCGCAAATAGGGGGCTCTCGCCAGAAAAATCGATCACATCCTCGTAGCGTCCACTGACGAATAGGTCCTGGGTGCCATCAATCGTGGTCCGGACAACCATGAAACCGGCTTCGGCACTGATTACCATGCCATCGTGCCCAGTGATGCGCACGACCGAGATAATATGGCGATACCGTTGCGGCTCGTAGATATTCGCCTTGCGCAATGCAGCCACCCGGTCCTCCATCATATCCCGACTAGTGGCGTCAATGATGCCAATGGGCAGGCCCCTCTCTTGGTTGAAAGAGGTAGTCACAAAATAGCGGGCTCGGTCAGTGAAAAATCCGGGCCAGCGTTCCAACTCATCGCTGTCGATGCAATGGGCATAATCCGCCAATAGACCGGTTACCTTTCCAATCGAATTTTGCATCAAAGCCCCATATGATGACGGTACGCCTTCCAGAACCCCCGGACGGAGGTTTCCGTCGCCCGGCTCTCCATACTGGTGGCATCCACCCCACCCATCTTCACGACGGATGCCTCGCCCGCCGTACCCGGTAATGCGCGCTGGATGAAGTTGCCAACCGCGCCATCTTCCATGGAGATGTACCCAGCCGGACCGACATAATTCGAGTGCAGCTGGCGCATTTCGGACATCGCATCATCATCGTCCGCGAAACCGTAGGTAGTCCAGAGGATATCCGCCGTATCCACGCCTCGGGGGACGATCTGACGCACTACCAGGGAATTGAACACCTGTTGAATCACCAAATTGGGAAAGACCGAGAGAATTTGTATGGTAATTCCGTCGTTGAATTCATCAATGCCGCCTAGCAGAGCCGATGCCTTCAGACCAAATTTACTGTCCGCGCGCAGTTTTTCCTTATCGTACTCCCGGTCATCGCCGTTAGGGTCAAGTTTCGAATAGCTGACATGATTGCCGCCGCCTTCCGAAACCAAAATGCCGCCCTTTTGACTGAGGCGGTTAACCCGGAAGGTGGTAAAAAACAGATGCAAGATGCTGGCGTGGTACGGATCGCGCACATTTTCCGCATATAATTTCCAATTGTTTTTCAAGGTCTGGGTGTAATAGCCCAGGACCTTGGGCGATTTGGGCAGCACCCGATGAATATGCCGCACATGGTCAGGGCCCAAATAGTCTTCCAAATTCTGCACATCGGGATCGAAGCTACCGAAGATCAGGCCAGCCAGAACAGCGATCTTGACCCTCCGCAAGCCGTGGTCCTCGCGGCGAAAATCATCAGGCATACCGCCCTGGCCTTGAATGCCGTTTTGAAAAGCCACGCCCACCAGATTGCCGTCATGATCATAGGACCAGGCATGATAGACGCAGGTAAAAACCTTAGTTTTTCCGAATTTTTCGAGACACAACAGTGCTCCACGATGGGCGCAGCGGTTCTCAAACCCGCGCAGACCACCATCCTGGCCCCGCACCACCACGATGGGGATATCGCCCAGAAACGTGGTCTTGTAATCGCCCGCCTCCGGCACTTCGCACTCCAGGCCCAGAATGTTCCAGGTTGGGCCTTGAAATATCCGCTCTCGCTCGCGGGCATAGATTTGTTCATCATCATAAACCGCGTATGGGACCTCAGTCAGATTTTTACCGGGCCATATATTGTCGGTCTGTGTCATCGCATCGGATCCGCATTTAGGTTGTAAGGAATGACGCCCCAGAAATAGCTACCTTGGATATGAAAGACACCCTCAATCATTTCCCGCCTGAGCAATCTGGTCGGCCTGAATGGCTTCCTTTTCGGCCTGGCGTTCAATCTCCTTTTCCACCGCTGCTTGGGCGGCACCGACAAAGACCTCGCGGTTGGCGTGGCTATAGTCGTAGGACGTCCGCCGCAAATCGTTCTTTTTGTTAAAATAAGGCACGACATAACGGGCCATGAGTTCGAAATGCTCACACGTGGCTTCGAAATCAGCCCAGTTGTGGGCCAGTTCCAGAAACACCCCAAAACCCTCAGAACCTTCAAGCAACTTTTCGATATGGCGGATTGCATCGTCAGGGTCGCCTATTACCGCCATGCCACTTTCGGTCAGGAAAGAATACGCGTCATCGATCTCCGGTGGCACAATGGGAAAAGTGGCGATGTCTCGGAAGTATTGTGCCCAGGCGTCTAGCCCGTGTTCTATGTTTTTTTTCGCCTGTTCCCGGCTCCGCGCCACATGGGCAAGGGTGACCAGGCGCCATTTGTCCCGGGAAACGGTCTGGCCTGCCTCGGCCGCAGCCTGTTCGCACATTCGCCAATTATTGGCGTGGGCGACAAGAGCCTCGTCGTTGGTGCCACCGATGGAGAGCATGCCGATGCCATGTTTGCCAGCAGCTAGTGCACCCGACGGCGAACGCGCGCAAGCCACCGCCATTTCCATGCGCGGGCGCGTATAACAAGGCAATTGCATCTGGGCGTCACGAAGCTCGAACCAATCTGTCTTCATGGTCACTCGCTCCCCATCCAGCAAGGGGATTATGGCATCCAAAGCCTCGTTCATCATCCTCCGCTGCTCGCCAGGATCAATCCCCATGCGGAAGGCATCACCCACCAAGGCACCCGGCCCAACGCCAAACATGGCCCGTCCCTTAGTCATATGGTCCAACTGAACCATCCGCCCTGCATTGGTGAAGGGATGGTGATAGGGCAGAGATGAAACGCCGGTACCGAGGCGAATATGCTTGGTCCGTTCTGCGGCGGCGGCAATAAACAGATCCGGCCCAGCGATGATCTCATAGCCGCCCGAGTGATGCTCGCCGATCCAGGCCTCGTCATAGCCCAGGTGGTCCAGATGCTGCAACAGCATCATATCTCGGTCCAACGCCGCCGTGGGATCTTCGTCCACGGTGTGGAAGGGAGCCAAGAAAATGCCAAAGCCTAAATCCTTCATGTCTGACGACCTTTCATCTCCATCCCGTCGGGTCAATTTTGTTTGAAAGCAGACCATATCTACCCGTCAGCCCGCAAGCGCCAAAAAGGAACAATTAGGTCTGGTAACCGTGTTCGCCAAATTTGTTCCACCCGAAAGCTGGCAATATTTGCATGACCGGCTCAAACAACGTTGTCTAAATTGTTCTCGGTCTCCCATAGGGTCCGGTAATGGGTTTCATCCAGACGTTCGGCCCTCA